>CANHNT010000001.1 GCA_947461985.1 Bacteroidota bacterium
TATTTTAAATGTTGTTACTAATTCTTCTTCGTTAGGATCTGGAGGAGTTGTTTTTTTACAAGATGATTGTGAAAATAATAATCCGAAAATTGATAATGTAATAATGCTTGTTGTTAAAATTGTATTTTTCATTTTTTTAAATTGTTTTTTAAATTTTTCATTTTTTGTTGAATAGGGATTGAAAGTCGAGTAAAAATGTTTCGTCCAATTTCGTTGGCAAAATATCTATTTCGATTCATGTAATCTCGATAGGAAGTATTGAAAATATTTTGAATTCCGATATTGATAAATACATTTTTGTATTCAATAATAAAATCGCTATTTGCCAAATAATAGGCTTTTGGAGGATTTACATAATCAGCATTCAAAGGGGCTCTTTTTTGTTGAAATGTGTAGCTATTATTCAACGACCATTTTATGTTGAAGAGTTTTTGTTTTAGTAAATTTAATTCTAAGGCATGCTCTATTCTTGCTGGGGGAATACCAACTAAGTATTTGTTATTACTAAGGTCTTTTGCTAATGTAATATTTGTTTTAAAGTGGTTTTGTATTTTCTTTAAAATGACAAATGAAGCCGAATATTCTACCCCACTAAAATTGGCATTTACTTGAGAATAAGCAAAAGTAGGAAATGCACCCCTTATGGTAAGCGTAGCTGGTAATTTAGGTTGTAAATTAATATAATTTAAAATGTAGTTGTTATAGAGAGTTAGCTCCATATCAACTTTATTTTTATAGTTAAAATCTACAGTAAGAGAGCTGTTGTAATTTCTTTCTGGTACTAAATTTTCATCACCAATTTCAAATGAAGCAGCACTGTGGTGAACGCCATTACTATATAACTCATTTACGAAAGGAGAACGCCATGCAGTTCCCACATTTGCGTGCAAAGTAAAATAAGGAAATTGGTATCGAGTAGAAAAAGTACTTGCAAATCCGTTGTAAAAATGAGTTAAATTTGTAAGCACATTTTGTTTCCATTTTAATACCGAAAAATAATTTACATCGTAGCGTATTCCTCCCTCAAAAGAAAAACGGTTTTTATGCCATTTTTCTACCAAATATAATCCTGTATTTATTCTTTCGTAATTTGGAATAAAATAATTTCCATAATAATTATTTTTTTGTAGCGAAGACGATATGCCAAAATTCCCAGTAAATCGTTTAATGGGTTGGTGTTCAAAATTTACATCAAGAGCGTTTGAAAACAAATCAAAATTTAATGCAGGTTTGTAAGAACCATCGTCATTTTTTGTTTGAAGTGTTTTATCATATTCTTTACGAATGTTTTTTTGAAAACCATATAAAATAGATAAATTGCCTCTGTTTTTTATGAAATAATTAAACTTCAACTTGGCTAAATAGTGCACCACATGCTGATAAGGAAAACCAATTTTGTAACTAAATTGCGCACTGTCTGTTGGTTTTGTTGCATCAAATGCTGCATATAAATCGGTTAAATTACCAATGTGGGAACCTGCAAAAATTCCAATTTTGGTATTAAAAATACTTTGGTAAAGTTCTACATTCCAATTATTTTTTTGGTAACCCAAAGCCAATGAATAATTTATTTCATTCATGCCTGTGTTCTTTAAAAAATAAGAGGGCGTTTTTGTATTGCCACTTTTTTTATAGCTTCCTTGTATTCTATAATTTAGGTTTTTATTTTTCAGAAGATTTCCTTCAAGCATGCTCGAAAAATTAAAACCTCTTCCATTCGTAAAACCTGCAATATTTATTTCACCATTTGTATTTTTTACTTTTAATATAGATGCAGGATTCACCAATATGATACCACCAATAATATCGCTTCCATATCTTATGCTTTGTGCACCTTTAACTACCTCTATTTCTTTAGCCATGTTGGGGTCAATTTCGGGAGCATGTTCATTTCCCCATTGTTGACCTTCTTGCCTTATTTCATTATTCATAATAACCACTCTATTACTATGTAATCCTCTTATAACCGGCTTATTTATGTTATTTCCTGTGCTTAAATTATAAACCCCATTTATT
Source organism: Bacteroidota bacterium (assembly GCA_947461985.1). Classification (GTDB taxonomy): domain Bacteria; phylum Bacteroidota; class Bacteroidia; order Chitinophagales; family Chitinophagaceae; genus OLB11. The sequence goes on from CANHNT010000001.1 coordinate 2,017, forward strand.
TTTTCTAACGATTTACCTAATGATTGCCCAATACTCATTTTTAAATCGTTTCCTTGCACCTTATTACTAACTGTAACATTTTCCCAATGAATTCTTGCACCTTTTACCATTACTTGATGCAAGGTATCTGTATGACAGTTTAAATAAATTGTCTTTGAAATGTTTTTATTAGATATAATAATTTGTTCTCGTTTTAGTTCATGATTTAAGTGTCTTGATACTAAAAAATAAGTACCATCACAAAGTCCTTTTAACACAAACTCACCGTTAGAATTTGTATTGGTTCCTATTGCTTTTCCTTCAATAAAAACAGCAACACTTTCAATAGGTAAACCTGATTGAGATTCTAATATGACACCTTTCAAAATATGGGTAAAATTGGTTTGAGCATTTGTATTTATAAAAAAATACAAATACAAAACACAAATAATAAATTGTTTCAAAATATTTATTTTGTTTAAATTAATTAAAATAAAAATGGGTAAGCAATTTGCGAAATCACCAACAATGTAATTGAATTTCTTCAAATTATTTTTATTAGTGGTTATCGGTAAAATATGCTTTTATAATTTAAACAAAAACAGGAGGTCCTCTTAACGAAAATGAAAGATTGACATTTTCATTTTTTACAAAACTATAAAGCTCAAATTTTGTATTAATTAAAAAAAGTTGATCTTGAATAAAATCAAAAAAGGGAATTTCAAATGAAGGAGCCGAAAAATGTTGATCCACTTTTAATAATGCACAATGGTGGTGTTCTTTCTCGAAATGATGTACATTCGGATTAACCACATGGTGATCGGTATCTGCATGATTGGTAAAAAGGTGCAACACCTCTTTGGGCGTAATGTAAAAACAAAACGCAACCAAAATAAAGCATGAAAAAAATCTTTTTATAGCCGTTGACACAATAGCAAAGATAGTTTAAGATTAATAACTGTAGTATAAAGTTGTTATATAATAATATTCTCTGACAATTCCATGACAAAAATATATTTTTTAATAAAAAACATGATTTTTATCATGCTATAAATGTTATAAATAAAGCATTAAAAAAAAATCCACAAATGTGTATAAACTTTAAAAATCGTAACTTACATTTGCACACATTCGATTTAACACAAAATTATATTTAACTGATGTTAAGTTATTTACAACACATGGTAAAAGATTTAAAAGGATACGCTCTGATAGTAGTATTTATACTGCTAAATTCATTTCAAACATTCGCTGCTCCAGACGGGAAAGCGTTGTTTCAGGCTAATTGTGCCTCATGCCATAACCCTTTAAAAGACGCAACTGGTCCTGCTTTGAAAGGAGTAACGGGTCGTGTTCCTAATAAAGAATGGATTTATAAATGGATCAAAAATTCAGCAGCTGTTATCGCTTCTGGCGATAAATATGCCAATGATCTATACAATAAGTGGAATAAAACAGCAATGACTGCTTTTCCTAGTTTATCAAACGAAGAAATAGATGCGATTGTCAAATATGTAGATGACTATCAAGCACCAGTTACTGCTACAGCGCAAACCCCTGCTGCTGGAGAATCTAAAGACAGTGGAGACAATACTCTATTATATGCAATATTATCTATTGTATTGTTGATTGCCATATTTGTATTAACGCAAGTAAACAAAGTATTAAGTCGATCTACAAATGTAAAAGCAGGTTTACCTTCACCAAAAGATGTACCTTTTTTACGAAATAAAGTAGTGTTGGCTATTTTAGCAATAATTGCTGTAGTTGGTATTGGTATTTGGATGACGAACGGAGCAGATTTAGGTCGTCAAAAAAATTATATGCCAGAACAACCTATTTTTTACTCGCATAAAGTGCATGCAGGTATCAATCAAATCAATTGCTTGTATTGCCACAGTGGTGCAGAAAAAGGCAAACACGCAATGATACCTTCAACTAATGTTTGTATGAACTGCCATAAACAAATCAACGAATACACGGGAGCAGAAACACACCCGTTAGTGAATTTAGAAGGTAAAAAAGTAGATGGTACTGCTGAAATTAAAAAATTGTATGATTATGCAGGTTGGGATCCTGTGAAAAAAGATTACAAACGCAATGCAGCAGGCGAAATTCAAGCAAAACCTATAGAGTGGGTTAAAATTCATAATTTACCAGATCACGTTTATTTTAATCACTCATTACACGTAGTGTCAGGTAAAGTAGCTTGTCAACGTTGTCATGGAGGTATTCAAGAAATGGATGAAGTGTACCAATTTACCGATTTAAGCATGGGTTGGTGTATTAATTGCCACAGAGAAACGAAAGTTCAATTTGTTGATAATAATTACTATTCTATCTTCCAAAAATATCATGACGAAATTAAAGAAGGCAAGCGTGAGGATGTAAAAGTGAGTGATATTGGTGGTTTGGAATGTCAAAAATGTCATTATTAATTTGATGATTTGAAAATTGGCGATTTGATAATAAATAAAATTTGAAATAATTGTGTCGAGTGTTGTAAGGCAGAAAATAAAACTGACAACCGACAACCGACATCTGACATCTAATAAAATATGAGCAAGAAACAATATTGGAAAGGACTGGAGGAATTAAATCCGACAACAGAATTCAAACAAAAAGCAAGCAACGAATTTGCTGAAGAATTGCCAATGGGTGATTTTGAAAGCCTAGCTACTGCGCCTGCTTCTCGTCGTGATTTCTTAAAATATTTAGGTTTTAGCACGGCTGCTGCTACCTTGGTGGCAAGTTGTGAAATGCCTGTTCGTAAAGCAATTCCTTATGCTATCAAGCCAGAAAACGTAACACCTGGTGTACCTTTAATGTATGCATCTACGTTTATGGATGCAGGTGAAGCAGTTCCTGTTTTAGTAAAAACTCGTGAAGGTCGTCCTATCAAAATTGAAGGAAATCCTGATAGTCCGATTACAAAAGGAGGAACTACAGCTCGAATTCAAGGTTCTGTATTAAATTTATATGACGCAACTCGTTTAAAATTTCCTCAAATTGACAAAAAAGAAGCAACTTGGGAAGCTGTTGACAAATTAGTTACTACAGCGTTAGCAGGTTTAGGAGGTTCCTCTTTATACTTAGTTTCTTCAACTGTTAATAGCGAAACTACCTTAAACGCAATCAGTCAGTTTCAAGCAAAATATCCAACTGCAAAACACGTAATGTACGATGCAGTTTCTTATAGTGGAATGTTAGATGCTAATTTATCATCATTTGGTAAAAGAGCGATTCCTACCTATCGTTTCGATAATGCAAAAACAATTGTAAGTATTGGAGCAGACTTTTTAGGGACTTGGTTAACGCCTGAAGTAAACGCAAAACAATATGCTTACGGTAGAAAAATTAGCGCAAAAAACCTAAACATGAGCAAACATTACCAATTAGAAGGTATGATGAGCTTAACAGGGAGTAGTGCTGATGAACGTTATACTTGCAAACCATCTCAATATGGTGCCATTGCAGTAGGAATTTTAAATGCTTTAAATGGTGGTTCAGCAAGTTTGACACCAACATTAAACGAGGCTATTAAAAAAATTGCGGCTGATTTAAATGCACACAAAGGAAATGCTTTAGTAGTTTGCGGTAGCAATGATGCAAGTGTACAAACTATAGTAAATGCAATCAATAATGCAATTGGAGCCATTGGAACAACGGTTTCATTTGCAACAACAAATAATAGTAAAAAAGGAAATGATACAGAAATGAATGCTTTCGTTGACGCTTTAAAAGGTGGTCAAGTTGGAGGTGTGCTATTTTTTGATTGTAACCCTGTATATGAATTAGCAAACGGAAAAATGATTGGAGAGAAATTAGCTTCAGTTAAATTGTCTGTTTCATTTAATGATAGAATGGACGAAACAACACAATTGTGTAAAGTGGCTGCTCCTTCTAATCATTGGTTAGAAAGTTGGGGTGATGCTGAAGCATTCAGTGGTTACACAACGTTTATTCAACCAACAATCAATCCATTATTTAAAACACGTGCATTTGAAGAAAGTTTAATGCATTGGGCTGGAAACACGGTTTCTCATTATGATTTTGTTAAAAATTATTGGATGAGCAAATTGGGTGGTCAAGTAGCATTTGATACTGCCATTCAAACCGGCTTAGTAACTACGAACGAAGTGACAATGGCTAGTGCTGCTTTCATTGGAAATGTAGCTGATGCAACATCTAAAATTGCTGCTATTAAAGGTGGTAAATACGAATTAGTTATCTACGAAAAAGTAGGAATTGGTCGTGGTGGTGCATGGAGTAACAATCCTTGGTTACAAGAAATGCCTGATCCGATTACAAAATGTACTTGGGACAATTACGTAATCATGTCGCCTAACAAAGCAAAAGAGTTAGGGGCTGAACATACCGACTTAAATGAAGTTGAAAGACCGAAACACGTTTTTTCAATTAAAGCAAATGGGGTTGAAGTTAAATTGCCTGTTTTAGTGGTGCCAGGTATGCACGACGAAGTGGTAGCAATAGCTGTTGGTTATGGTCGTGATAAAGGAGTTGGTAAAGCAGCATATGCAAAAGATGTAAAAATGGGAGAAAATGTATATCCAATGGTATCGAAAGATGCTAACGGAAATGCAAGCTTCTATGCTTATAATGTGGAAATAGCAACAACAAAAGAAATGTATCCTTTGGCTATTACACAAACACATCATACCTATCAAGCAGATAGACCAATTATTCATGAATTTACATTTGATGAATTCAAGAAAAATCCTGCTGAATTGTATGATGAAAGAAAACATGAATTTGAACATTTCACGCATAGTTTTGATGCCCCTCATGGTGAGCATGGAGCAGCACATGGAGCGGCAGCTGTTGCACATGAGCCTTCAAAAGCAGATGACGATTGGCAAAAAGCATACAGAGAAAATGGAACCTTATATCCTAATCATGAAGCATTAGGAATGAAATGGGGTATGAGTATTGATTTGTCAAGTTGTATAGGTTGTGGTGCTTGTACAATTGCTTGTCAAGCAGAAAACAATGTTTCGGTAGTTGGTAAAGATCAAGTGATGAAAGCGCATGATATGCACTGGATTCGTATTGATCGATATTTTGCTGGAGATCCTTCAAAACCAGATTCTATTCAAACATTATTCCAACCAATGATTTGCCAACACTGTGACAATGCTCCTTGTGAGAATGTTTGTCCAGTAAACGCTAGTAATCATAGTAGTGAGGGAATTAATCAAATGGCTTATAACCGTTGTATTGGTACAAGATATTGTGCTAACAACTGTCCTTATAAAGTACGTCGTTTTAACTGGAGAGATTGGAATGAAGCAGATTGCTTTGAAGATAATGTGTTTGAAGATGGTCGTAGAGATGATATGAATGACAACATTACTCGTATGGTTTTAAACCCTGATGTTACAGTAAGAAGTAGAGGAGTGATGGAAAAATGTAGTTTTTGTGTGCAACGTCTAGTTGGTGCAAAAGCTACAGCTAAAAAAGAAGGAAGAACGATGAGAGATGGCGAAGCAAAAGTTGCTTGTCAACAATCTTGTCCTACAGATGCAATTGTTTTTGGAAATGTAAATGACAGAGAAAGTAATATCTTCAAAATTCGATATGAAGAGCAAAAAGAACGTGTATTCCATGTATTAGAAGAAATTCATACGTTACCAAACGTGAATTATTTATCTAAAATTAGAAACACAAATGTTTTATCAGGTGCTCATCATAAAGAAGAAGAAAAACACGAATCAGTAAAAGCGTAAATAACAAATCATCATTAATAAAAAATTGAATAATTGTTTAAAACAATTTGAAAAAATAAATAAGTATGCATTTAAAGTACGAATCGATAATTAGAGAGCCATTAGTAGATGGAAACAAAACATATCATCAGATAACTGAAGATATTTGCGCTCCAATTGAAAGAGCTCCTTCGAAACTATGGAGAATTGGTTTCTTAATGTCACTGTCATTATTAGGTTTTGGCGCATTTAGTATTGTTTGGGAAGTATATTGGGGTACTGGTGTTTGGAATTTAAACAAAACCATAGGATGGGGTTGGGATATTACCAATTTCGTATGGTGGGTTGGTATAGGTCATGCTGGAACATTGATTTCGGCAATCTTATTACTTTTTCGACAAGGATGGAGAACCGGTGTAAATAGAGCTGCTGAAGCCATGACTATTTTTGCCGTTATGTGTGCTGGACAGTTTCCTATTTGGCACATGGGTCGTGTTTGGAATGCTTTTTTCGTTTTACCTTATGGAAATACACGGGGTCCATTGTGGCCCAACTTTATCTCGCCTTTATTATGGGACGTATTTGCGATTTCAACGTATTTCACTGTATCATTATTATTCTGGTATTCTGGTTTAATTCCTGATTTTGCAACATTAAGAGATAGAGCACAAACTAAGTTCAGAAAAATGGCTTATGGATATGCCTCATTTGGTTGGGCAGGAAGTGCGAAACATTGGCAACGTCATGAAATGTTATCATTGGTGTTAGCTGGTTTAAGTACTCCCTTAGTACTTTCTGTGCATACGATTGTATCGTTTGACTTTGCTACCTCTATTGTCCCAGGTTGGCATACAACTATATTTCCTCCTTATTTCGTAGCAGGTGCTGTATTCTCTGGTTTTGCGATGGTACAAACCTTATTAATATTAACACGTAAAATTTTAGGATTACAAGAATATATCACATTAGGCCACATTGAAGCAATGAATAAAGTAATTGTTTTAACAGGTTCAATAGTAGGGGTTGCATATTTAACAGAGTTATTTATCGCGTATTATAGTGGTGTTATTTGGGAACAAGAAGCATTCCGTTTACGTGTATTAGGACCATATTGGTGGGCATATTGGGGTATGATGTTGTGTAATGTGGTTTCCCCTCAATTATTTTGGTTCAAAAAATTACGCCGTAATGTTTGGTTCACATTCTTTATGTCAATCATCGTAAATATCGGGATGTGGTTTGAGCGTTTTGTAATCATCATGTCATTACACCGTGATTATTTACCATCAAGTTGGAGCTATTATACACCATCTTGGACAGAGGTAGCCTTCTATTTAGGATCATTCGGATTATTCTTTACCTGTTATTTCTTATTTGCTAAATATTTCCCAGTAATTGCGATAGCAGAAATTAAGTTTATATTAAAAACAAGTGGTGATAATTACAAAAAAGAGATGGAACAGTATGAACATCAAGATAATGAAGTGTTTTTACAAGAACAGTCTCATCATCATTAGTAAGTAATAAAGAATTAACAATTAATAATTAACAATTAATAATTATAAAAGTGAGTATAAAAAAGTTTGCAGTAGCAGTTTACGACGATGAAGCAGTATTATTTCCTGCTGTAAAAAAAGTCCGTAGTGCTGGATATAAAATTCATGATGTTTATACGCCCTTTGCTGTTCACGGATTGGATGTTGCATTAGGTCAAAAAGAAAGTGATTTACACATTGCTGGTTTCATTTATGGAATTACAGGAACGTGCACTGCACTAGGCTTTATGGGATGGATTTTTACGACCGATTGGCCTCAAAATTTTGGTGGTAAACCACATTTTCCTTTACCAGCATTTATTCCTATCACCTTTGAGTTGACCGTGTTATTTGCTGCAGTAGGAATGGTTTTGACTTTTTGTTACTTAAACCAAATTATGCCAGGAGTAAAAAAACATATTTTTCATCCTCGTCAAACAGATGATAAATTTGTCATGGTAATCGAGGTAAATGATACCAATGAAGCAGAAACCTTAGCGATTTTACAATCAACAGGTGCTGAGTTAACAGAAACACAAGTAGCTGAATCAGATTGGTGGTACGGTCGTTTTGATATTAAAGAAGATTACGAAATTCAACAACAATTAGCATAAAGAAAATGAGAAAACTAACATTATATATTTTATTTGTATTAGCTACTACATTGGTTGTTTCTTGTAGTGAATACAGACGTAACCCAGGACGTACTTATGCACCTGATATGGTTTATTCTCGTGCTGTTGATTACTACAATGGAACGGAAAAAATTGAAGCAGAAAGAGGTTCGTATAACAAAATGCCTGTAAAAGGGACTGTTGCAAGAGAACAAGCCTTACCTGATCATATTAGTGAATTGGATACATTGGCTGCTAACGCAAATACATGCAGTTTCACTTTTGGTGAAAAAGATTTAGAAGAAGGCAAGCGTTTATTTTTAATACATTGTGCAATTTGTCATGGTGAGCAAATGGACGGAAACGGACCTTTGTACACGAGTGGAAAATTTGCTGCAATGCCAGCTAACTTGAAATCAGGTGAAAAATATTTAAAATTCACTCAAGGTAGAATTTATCATGGTATTGTTTATGGTAAAAACAGCATGGGATCTTATGCAAGTCAATTAGATACAAAACAACGTTGGAAAGTAGTTGCTTACATTAAAAAAGTGCAAAGTGAAAACGGTGGTGAAGCATTTACCATGATGAAAGGTGAAACTGCAGTAAAAGATACAGTGAAAGCAATTGCTAAAACTGAAACAAAAGCAGCACCAAAAAGCGAAGCAAAACAACATTAATCAACATTTAATAAAAACGAAGTAGAAGATGTTAAAACAAGAATTTAAAGTACCAAAGTCATTAAAAACAACGAGCATTGTTTTAATGATGATCGGTTTATTAGGATTAATAATAGGGGCAGTTGTATTATTGCCAGGTGATGCTTTAGCACAAACACAATTTTGGGCATCATTAATGCATAATGCCATTTTCTTTTTATTAATTTCAGTAGGAAGTTTATTTATTTTAAGTGCAACAAGTTTAGCACAAGGAGCATGGATTGTATCATTTAGAAGAATTCCTGAGTCTATTGGTAGCATGATATATGTGTTTGCAGCTATTGCAGGTGTTTTGTTATTATCGTTCGTTTGGACAAATAATACCAATATTTATGCTTGGTTACAAGATGGATTTAATCCGCATAACTCTTTGAATGCATTGAAAAATATTTTCTTAAGTAAAGGATTTTTCACATTTTGGACAATATTAGTACTGGTATTATGGAGTTGGTTAGGTGTTAAATTGAGAGAAATTTCAATTAAACAAGATACAGATACAAAAAATTCAACAAAATTATATTGGAGAAATTTCAATTTTTCAGCAGGATTTTTATTTGTTTTTGCATTGTCATTAGCTTCTACTATTCCTTGGTTATGGATAATGAGTATCGATTCTCATTGGTTTTCTACCATGTTTAGCTGGTACACTTTTGGAAGTTCTTTCGTTAGTGGAATGAGCATGATTATGCTTTGGGTACTTTACTTAAAAAGAAAAGGATATTTAGATGTAGTTTCAGAAGAACACGTACATGATTTAGGGAAATTTATGTTTGCATTTAGTATTTTTTGGACCTATTTATGGTTTTCACAATTTATGTTGATTTGGTATGCAAACATTCCTGAAGAAACCGTTTATTTCCAAATTAGAATGCACGGACCTTACCGATTCTTTTATTGGTTAAATTTAATTTTAAACTTTGTTTGTCCTATTTTAATATTAATGCCAAGACCAAACAAACGTAATTATTTCGTAGTTTCTTTAGTTGCAGTTATTATTATCTTCGGTCATTGGATAGACTTTTTTCAAATGATTATGCCAGGAACTACAGTAAAAGAAAATTGGGATAAACCATTCATTTTGAGTTTATTTATCGCTTGTGGTTTTGTCGGGTTAATTATTTATTTAGTTGCCAATAAATTAACAAAAGCTCCGTTGATTCCACAAAACAATCCATTATTTAAAGAAACTATCATTCATATTAGCTAAAAAAGATTAATTTATTATGTCAGGATTATTATTAGTATTTCTTGTTGTTTTAATATTTGTTGTCCTTTATCAAGTTTCACGTTCTAGTGAAATTGTAGCACAAATACAAGGAGAAGAAGCGTTCGATAAAAAAAGAAATAAAATTTTAGGCTATTCAATGTTAGTATTGTTTGCAGCCTTTATGATTGGTATTGTTTGGTGTCATCAATATATGATGCCTTTAATGGGACCTGAAGCAGCTTCTGATCATGGTCAACAATATGATTTCATGTTTGAAGTAACATTATGGGTAACAGGAAGTGTATTTTTGTTAACACAATTTTTATTGTTTTGGTTTAGCTTTAAATACAAAAGAGTAGGCAATAAAACACCTCACTTTTTTGCACACAGCACTAAATTAGAGTTAATTTGGACTAGTATTCCTGCAATTGCGATGGCAGTATTAGTAGCAATAGGCTTAAAAGCTTGGTTTACAATGACAGATAAAGCACCTAAAGGAGCTATGCAAATTGAAATAATTGGTAAACAATTTAACTGGATTTCTCGTTATCCTGGTCCAGACATGGAATTAGGAAAAAAATACTATACAAACATCAATGAGAAAGACAATATTCTTGGATTAGATTGGAAGGATAAAGCAACTAAAGATGATATAATTATACCAAATGGTGAATTGAGATTCGTGAAAGGAAAACCAGTAGAATTAATTATTGGTTCTCGAGATGTAATTCATGATGTTGGTTTATCTCACTTTAGAATGAAGATGGATGCTGTACCAGGAATTTCTTCTAGATTATGGTTTACCCCATTATTTACTACAGAAGAAATGAAAAGCAAAACAGGAAATCCTAATTTTGTGTATGAACTTTCATGTGATCAAATGTGTGGAAAAGGACACTACTCAATGAGAGCTATTATAATAGTTGAAACACAAGCAGAACATGATGCTTGGTTAGCTAAGCAACAATCATACTACGTACAAAATCATCCTGATGAGTTTCCTGCGCCTGCAGCTGAACCTGTGAAAACAGATTCTACAAAAAAATAACAATGAATAATTAATTTAGTAATTAAGATTAAGATATAAAAAATGAGTAACGAAGCAACATTACACACACACGACGTACACGCACATGACCATGGTCACGAGCATGGACATGATGAGCATGAGCATCATGAGCAACACTTCTTTTCGAAGTACATCTTCAGCATGGATCATAAAATTATTTCACGTCAATTTTTAATTACCGGTATTTTTTGGGCAATTGTTGGAGGATTAATGTCTGTATTTTTCCGTTTACAATTGGGTTTCCCTGAACAAACATTTAAAGTCTTATCTGCATTTTTAGGTGATTGGGCTAAAAATGGTAAAATGGATCCTGAAATGTATTATGGATTAACTACTATACATGGTACCGTGTTGGTTTTCTTTGTATTAACAGGTGGCTTAAGCGGTACGTTTAGTAATTTCTTAATTCCCTTGCAAATTGGTGCTCGAGATATGGCATCGCCGTTTTTGAATATGCTTTCATTTTGGTTTTTTGCAGTTGCTGGTGTTGTAATGTTTGGATCTTTATTTATAACAACAGGCCCAGCATCAGGTGGTTGGACAACCTATCCACCATTAAGCGCATTGAAAGAAGCCTCTATGGGTTCTGGTTTAGGAATGGATTTATGGTTAATTAGTATGGCCTTATTTGTTGTTTCTTCTCTACTTGGTGGGATCAACTATATTGTTACCATTTTAAACATGAGAACAAAAGGTATGACAATGACTCGTTTGCCATTAACAATTTGGGCTTTCTTATTTACAGCGGTATTGGGTGTATTATCTTTCCCAGTATTGTTATCAGCAGCAGTATTATTATTATTTGATCGTCATGCAGGTACAAGTTTCTATTTATCTGAAATTTTTATGGCTGGTAAAGCATTGCCTAATGTAGGAGGTTCACCTATTTTATACCAACATTTATTTTGGTTCTTAGGTCATCCAGAGGTTTATATTATTATGTTACCAGCAATGGGTATGGCATCAGAAATATTAAGTACGCACTCAAGAAAACCAATCTTTGGATATTTAGCAATGGTATTATCTATAATGGGAATCACTGTGTTAGCATTTTTAGTATGGGCGCATCACATGTTTGTAACCGGTATGAGTCCGTTTTTGGGAGGTGTGTTTGTATTATTAACCCTATTAATCGCCATTCCTTCAGCTGTAAAAGTATTTAACTGGTTAACTACGATTTGGAAAGGTAATATTCGTTTCACGGTGCCTATGTTGTTTGCACTTGGTTTCGTTTCATTATTTATTTCTGGTGGATTGACAGGTTTATTCTTAGGTAATTCAGCTTTAGACATTCACTTACACGATACGTATTTTGTAATTGCTCACTTCCATATTGTAATGGGTATCTCTGCTTTCTTTGGAATGTTTGCAGGTATCTATCATTGGTATCCAAAAATGTATGGCCGATTTATGAATAATACATTAGGGTATATACATTTCTTTGTAACGTTTATAGGTTCTTATGTAATATTTTGGCCAATGCATTATGAAGGTGTAGCAGGTATGCCTCGTCGTTATTATGATTTTAGTGCTTGGGAATCTTTCAAACAATTTGGAGAGTTAAATCAAATGATTTCAATTGCTGCAATTATTGTTTTCTTTGCTCAATTACTATTTGTATTTAATTACTTTGTGAGTATTTGGAAAGGTAAAAAAGTAACTGATCCTAATCCTTGGCAAGCAAACTCATTAGAGTGGACTACTCCAATTAAACCAGGACATGGTAACTGGGATGGACCAATTCCTGAAGTTCATCGTTGGGCTTACGACTATAAAGATAATGGAGAAGGTGGAGATTTTATCCCACAACACATTCCTTTAAAAGACGGAGAAGAAAGTCATTAATAATAAATAGATTAATATTTTTAAATTCCAAATTCCAAATAAAACTTGTTTGGAATTTGGAATTTTATTATTTGAAACTACATACAGTGATAAAACAAAAACTACAAGATTACCAGCAATTAATGAAACTCAACTTAAGCATGTTAGTTGTGTTTTCGAGTATTGTAGGGTATTTAATGGTTCCAGAAATTAAAGTTGAAATCAGTAAATTACTTTTATTGTTTTTAGGTGGCATGCTTGTAACAGCTGCTGCCAATGCAACAAATGAATTGCTTGAAAAAGAGACTGATCTCCTCATGAAAAGAACCATGAAAAGACCTTTGCCTGATAAAAGAATGTCTAATTTAGAGGCTATTATTTTTACAGGAATTGTATTGTTTGCTGGCTTATTTATTTTGTATCATGTTTTCAATCCTTTATCGGCATTAATCGCATTAATCAGTTATTTATTATATTCATTTTTATATACTCCGTTAAAAAAAATTACAGCTGTTTCTGTATTAGTAGGAGCAATACCAGGTTCGCTTCCTTGTTTAATTGGATGGGTAGCTGCAACCAATCACATGGGTAGTTTAGCCGCTTGGACACTTTTTATATTGCAATTTTTTTGGCAATTTCCACACTTTTGGTCTATTGCCTGGCTAGGTCACGAAGATTATGAAAAGGCTGGTATGAAAATGCTACCAACAAGTGCAGGAAAAGTAGGACAATACACAGCTTTTCAATGTGTTTTATACAGTGCAGTACTCATTCCCTTAAGCGCGTTGCCTATGATTGCTATGCCGGAAACATATAGCTGGATTTCATTTGGAGGTTTAGTGATTGCAGCTTCTTGGATGTTGTATAATTCTATTCTTTTTTTAAAAGATAATTCTGATTTAAAAGCACGTAAAGTGATGTTCTCCTCTTTTGTGTATTTACCCTTAACTTTAATTTCATTGATTATAGACAAGTTTATTTAAAAAATGATAAAATAAGATTTTTATTTTATCTTTATTTTATCTTTATTAAATGGCATCTATGAACTCAAAAGCAAGCATCCAATTTATTTTTTTTACGTTATTGTTAGATGTGATAGGTTTTGGAATAATTATTCCTGTAATGCCCGAAATGATAGCGAATCTAAAAGGAATTTCTGTAAATGAAGCTAGTAAATATGGCGGATACCTTTTAACAAGTTTTGCTATTGCACAATTTTTCAGCTCTCCTATTATGGGTAGTTTGAGTGATCAATATGGCAGAAGACCTGTTTTGTTGTTCTCCTTATTTGGTTTCTGCATCGATTATTTATTTTTAGCTTTTGCACCCACATTTGGTTGGTTAATGGTTGGTCGAGTGATTGCAGGAATTACGGGGGCTAGCTTCACTACTGCCAGTGCATACATTGCTGATATTAGCACCAATGAAACTCGGGCTAAAAACTTTGGAATGATAGGCGCTGCCTTTGGTATGGGTTTTATTATTGGCCCAGTTTTAGGGGGTATTTTAGGTAAATACGATACTAAATGGCCATTTTATGCCAGTGCTATTTTATGTTTTATTAATTTATTATATGGCTATTTTGTGTTGCCTGAATCGCTCAGCAAAGAAAATCGCAGAGCTTTTGATATTAAACGAGCAAATCCTTTTAGTACGATATTAAAACTCGGAAAATATAAAAACATTGGTTGGCTCATGTTTGCTTTTTTCTTGTTGTATTTGGGTGCTCAAGCAGTGCAAAGTAATTGGAATTATTTCACGATTTACCAATTTCAATGGAGTAAAGATGTAGTTGGATATTCATTAGGATTAGTAGGTATTTTAGTGGGCGTTGTGCAAGGCTTACTAATAAAACGCTCAGTGGCTTTGCTGGGCAATGAAAAAAGTGTTTATATTGGTTTCGGATTATATGCCCTTGGGATGTTTTTATTTTCTGTTGCTTCACAAGGTTGGATGATGTTTGTGTTTATAATCCCATATTGCCTTGGTGGAATCTCAGGACCCTGCATTCAAAGCTTAATGACAACTCAAGTACCTGACAACGAACAAGGCGAACTACAAGGTGGTCTAACGAGTTTGCAAAGTTTAACTACTATTTTCGGACCACTTATGATGACGAATCTATTTTATTTTGCAACCAAACCCAATGCTACATTTCATTTTCCTGGAGCCCCTTTTTTCCTTGGAGGCATTTTTATGACTGCCAGTTTTTTGATTACTTATAGGTTGATGAGAAGACAAAAAAATAGTTTTGGGAATTAAAATTTCAATGAACATTCATTCTTCAGGGATTAAATTTAATATTCATTTAATTTTCTATAAAATAGTATAGACGAGCATTCTACTGGGTTTACAATAGTAAATAAATCTAAATTGTCAGTTAAATTCAAGTATTGCTTATCTTAGTCAAGGCATATATATTTTTTAATATTAATTTTAATATGCATATATTCAATTAATTAAAAAATAAAATAAAAATAATATGAAATATTGATATTATTTTTGCTTCAAATAGTTACTATGAGATATTTATTTATTTTTATTTTTTGCTTCTCGTTATTTGGTTGTAAAAAACATGTCGTTGATGATTCACCAATTGAATCAAATTGGTTACTGCCTTTGATTAAAGGAAATGTGTCGCTGAATGATTTGACTCAATTGGAAGGAAAATCGTTTCAGTATCAAATATCACCCGATGATATAGGAATGCCAGCTAATCTTGTGGTTAGTTCGCCAGATTTAGAGATTGATTTTTTAGGTCCGTTTGCGATTCCAACACAAGAAATTATTAAATATTTAAAGGTAGATTCGATTGAAGTTGGAATGAATATTCATAATTTGTTTCCTGTAAATTTTAAATCGGGTTTTACGGTAACGTTGCGTTCCTCTAAAGATACTACAGCAACTAATAATATTTTATTTTCATCAACATTCTCGAATGCGCTACAATCAAATGGAAAGGATAGTATACTATTAAATATTACCGATGTTACCATTAATGATTCGGTTTATTTTTTTATTGAGCATCTTCGTATTGATGCTTTTACCAATGTGGTTTTTAATGAAAGTATTCCCATTGAGTTTTTTATCAATAAGGTCCGATTAAATGAGGTTGCGTTATTTTCAAATCAGTCTATTGATTTGTCTGATACAGTTGCATTTGAGCCTGGTGATTTGAGTAGTGCATATAATTCAGGGAATTCGGCAATTAGTGACAGTTCAGTTTCTGGCTATTTTAATTTTTATACGGATAATGGGATGCCCATTTATTCTAGAATGCAAATGGTATTTATGAAAGATGCTGAGAGAAAAGATTCAGTATTTGAAAATTCATTTATACTTGATGGAGCGAGTGTAGATGGTGCTGGAAATACTACAAATGTGGTGAGTAGAAAAAATAGCGTGAACCTTAGAAAATCTAAATTAAAAAACATTGAAAAGAGTAACAAAATTGTGTACTCGTTTTCAATTAATACCAATGGTTACACGGTGCCTTATGTGGTGATTTCTAAAAATAATTTGTTGGGATTACAAATTGTAAGTGATTTGAAATTGATTATTAATCCTTTTAAATTTTAACAAATGAAAAAATTTAGTTTACTTTTTATAAGCACCCTTGTTTGTCAAATTTTGTTTGCACAAATAAATATCGCATCCCTACATAATCAAAACGCAGATTTAGAAAATTCGTTTTTAAATCCTTCTATGATTGGTAACGAGTATAAGAATTTTAAGTTTTCTTTTTTGCCAATTTATGTCAACTTTGGAAATAATTTTACTTCTGCTGGTGACATACTAGATTACACGAAAGAGTTTAATCAAAAAGGAGATTCAATGCAGGTAAATACGTCATCTATCAACAGCATAATGAATAATTTAAAAAAGACGAATTTGATTTACGCTGGTGCTGATGTTACCTTGTTGAATGTTGGTTTTAATATTCATCGAAAAAGAAAAGTGTTTTTAGAATTTCAAGTTTCTGCAAGACAACATGTTCATGCTAACATTTCATTTCCTGAAGAATTATTTAATTTATTTTATAAAGGAAATAAATATTATGAAAATCAAACGATTGATATTTTACCTAAAATCAATGCATTACAGTATGCAGATTATGGATTCAATGTGGCGAAAAATTTTGAATTTACTTTGAACAGTAAGAACAAATTGAAAATTAAACCAGCCGTTCGTGTGCGTTATTTAGTGGGTAATGCAAATGTAAGTACTCAAAATTCACGGCTTGATGTATATACTGCTCCTGATGGTAGATATATTGAAGCTAAATTAAATGGGCAGGTTGTACAAAGTTATATCAATGAAAAAACCTTTAGTAACTTTAATGCAAACTCACTTTCAAATTTAATTACAAAAGGTGCAGGAACTGGTATCGGCATGGATTTTGGCGTATCCGCAAAATTAAATGATAAATTATCGGCTAGTGTGTCGTTGGTTGATAATGGGTCTATTCAATTTAAAGAAAATGCATATACAATGAGTTCAAAATATGCTTATAGATGGGAAGGATATGATTGGAATCAAAATATAGACAGTTTTATTATTCAAAAGGATTTATTGAATTTAGATTCAACAGCAGGTGCGTATAAAGTTAGCATTGGGCCTAAATTAATGATTAGTGGAAGTTATGGTTTTGGTAAAAAAGCTATTTTTAAGCGTTATTTAAATCATTATCATCACACGGTTTCGTTGTTTTATGTGCAAGGTTTTCAAAATTATTTGAATGCTACAAAATCGCCAATGCTTTCGGTAGGGTACAGTTATCGTTTAAAAAATATATTGAATGCAGGGGTTAATGCCAGCGTAGGAGGATTAACTAGAGCCTCGTTAGGGGCGCATGTTCATTTCGGATTAGGTCCTATGCAATTTGGTTTTGCAACCAATAGCTTAGCTTATTTAGTGAGTAAATACAATGCTCGAGGAGTTGATTTGCAATTTTATACGGCCTTGAATTTTTAAATTTCTTTAATTAAGGAGTTCATTATAAATCGCCTAAAATAGGTCGTAACACAATGTCTTCTACCACGGTTTGATTAGAAAGTTGATAAGCATTCCAAAGCACTTCAGCAATGTCGGATGCTTTCATAATTCTATCTTCATCTATGCCACTCCCACTCCAAGAGTCAGACATGGTAGCACCTGGATTAATGGTTGTCACTTTAATGAAATAAGGTTTTAATTCTTCCCGTAAATTTTTAGAAAAACCTTGCAATGCAAATTTGCTAATGCTGTAAGCACCTCCATTTTTGTAGGCTTGCAAACCAGCTATGGAGCTCATGTTAAAAATGTGTCCTGACATTTGAACTTGCATTTTAGGCACGATAACACGAGTTAAATGATAGGCAGAATATAAATTGGTTTCTATCATTTTTTCTATGGTGCCATCGGCTTCTGTCGTGATGTCGCCTGGCAAATAAGAGCCTGCATTATTTACTAAAATATCAATCGTTGAAAAGTTTTTTAAACATTCCTCTCCAAATAATTGGGCATCCTTTTTTTTGCTTAAATCGGCAACCATTGTAAAAATACTAACAGCAGGATTTAAAATTTCCAATTGAGATTTTGTTTGTTGCAATTGATTTTCATCTCTTGCACAAATAGCGATGTTGTAGTTTTGCATTACTAATTTTTCGGCAATGGCTTTGCCAATTCCTTTGCTTGCTCCTGTAATTATTGCGTTCATAATTTTATTGTATTTTATTTGCGAATTCGAATTCTTTCTCTAGGTGGTTTTGGTAAATTTAATAAATGCTCTAACTCTGAAATTAGCATAGCAGTTGCACCCCAAACAATAATCGTTTCGTCTAAATGGTATGTAGGTGACATTAAATTTGGTTTCACTTCTTGTTCTTTTTTCATTTTTGGATGAAACAAAAATTCCAAAGGAACTTGAATTATTTCTTGCACTTCTTTTTCGTCTGGTTTCAAATTTTGTGCATTGGCAATAAACCCAACGGTTGCCGTTACTACAAAATTACTGGGCGGAATATAAATAGGAGTAAGCGTTCCAAGCACTTCAATATCATTTCGTTTAATGCCAATTTCTTCTTCACATTCTCTGCAAGCCGTGGCAATAATATCTACATCAAATTTTTCATTTTTACCACCCGGAAAACTAATTTGTCCACTGTGTGTTTGTCCATCTTCAGCTCTACGAATTAAAATGGTATTCCATTTTTTATCAATTTCAAACAATAAAATCATCACCCCTGCAACCCGTGCATCATCTGGAATTTCCGTTTGTTGACGACGAATTTCGGGTGCCATTTTTAACTGCGCTTCTAAACCAGGCAAAGGTTTCGAAAATTTTTCCTTTACTTCCTCTACAAATTTATTGTATATTTTTTCGTCTAAAAAATCTTCCATATTCTTTTATTCAAATTTTATTTTTACTAATCAACTTTCAATTCCCCTGCTTGAGTGGCTAACTTCAACTGCACCACATTTTCTACATGATGTGTGTGTGGAAACATATCAACTGCTTGTGATTTTGTAACGATATATTCTTTAGACAACAATTGTAAATCTCTGGCTTGTGTAGCCGGATTGCAACTCACGTAAACAACTGTAGGTGCTTTTATTTCTAATAATTTTTCAATTAATTTTTCGTGGCAACCAGCACGAGGAGGATCTATTACAACCACATCAGGCTTTCCATGTTTTGCAAAAAAAGAATCGTTGCAAACTTTGATCACATCACCTGCATAAAACGATGTGTTTTCGAGACCATTATTTTTTGCATTGAGTTTTGCATCTTCTATGGCATCATCAATGGTTTCTACGCCTATAATTTTTTTCGCATTTTTTGATAAAAATATTCCTATGCTACCAGTGCCACAATATAAATCGTATAAAATTTCATCGCCTGTTAAATCAGCAAAATCTCTCGTTATTTTATATAATTCTTCGGCTTGTGTAGGGTTGGTTTGAAAAAAAGATTTAGGACTAATTTTAAAAATAAAGTCTTCTAATTTTTCATGAATAAACGCTTCGCCAGAAAAACAAATAACCTCTTGGTCATAAATGCTGTCATTCATTTTTAAATTGATGGTGTAGTTTAATGAATGAATGGTCGGAAATTTTTCTTTTAAGGTATTCATTACTTTCAAAATAGTAGTTTCATCATCCTCTCCAAATACCATGTTGACCATCGTTTCATTTAAGGAGGAAACCCGAATCATCATGGTGCGCAATAAGCCTACATGATTTTTGATGTCGTAAAAAGTAATCTCGTTTTCATGCGCAAATGCTCGAATATAATTGCGAATGGCATTGGTAGGTTCGTTTTGTAAATAACATTTTTCAATATCAATCACTTTATCAAACAATTTGGGTGCATGAAAACCCACTACATTTTTTTCAAACGATTCGCCATTATTTAATTCCTGACTGGTAATGTATTGCTTGGTAGAAAATGTAAATTCTAATTTATTTCTATACAATTTTGTCAATGCAGAACCTTTAATGGGTAAATATTCGCCCACTGCCACATGCCCTATTCTGCGCAATTGATCTTTTACTTGTTGCTCTTTATATTGCAATTGTAATTCGTAAGGAAGCATTTGCCATTTGCAACCACCACAAATGCCAAAGTGCTGACAAAATGGTTCTACTCTGTTTTCAGCATATTTTGTAATTTGATTGACCCTTGCTTCGGCCCAATCTTTTTTATTTTTGTGCACAAACACATTGGCAACATCGCCAGGTACTGCACCTTCTACAAAAATGACTTTGTCGTTGTGCCGTGCAATGGTTTTACCTTCGGCGGCATACGACTCAATCAATAAATCATTGATGACAAATTTTTTCTTTCTCGACATAATAAATGATAAAGGTTGCAAGTTAACCCATTGTTTTTTATTTATTGAATCAATGCACTTGCATTACCCAAAATATTCTCTCCCTTCTTTATGTTAAAATTTTGTTTTGTAAAAATAAAATTATTAAATTTGGTATAGAATTAATTTTATCACTAATAAACATGAAAAACAAATTCGTAACCACCATGTTAATTATGGGAGGAGTCATTTCTACCTTATTTTTTTCGAGTTCAACTGAAGAGGATACCAGCCAAGATTCCTTTGAACAAGAACCTCCAATGCCTATGCAATACAAAATTCAGAAATTAGCAGCACCCTTATCCACAGGTGAAACCATGGTTTTTCGTGTAGACTATTTTAGAGACGAAACACTTCCCAATACCATTAAAATTTATACCGGTCGAGAGATTGACGTAATTTTAAAAGATGATGGTACCGAACCAGATATAAAAGCAGGCGATTTTGAGTATGCTACTTATTTAAAAACAAACCCTGTAAAATTTGTAGATTTAGTACAATCCTATGAACAAATCATTAATGAAAAAGGAAGTATTTTAGATTTTAATGGACATGATGGCAAGGTGATACCAGCTGCGGAAATTACCAATTTCGATTTTGAAGCATTTAATAATAATGAATCGGTGGTAATAAATGAATCATTGGTCAGTGCTATTGATTGTTCTAATGATTTGAAAAAAGAAAACTCCTTGTTTATTACAGATATTGATGTAGTGGAGGATCCTGTAAGAACAAGCACGAATAATGTAAATGTATTAGGTGAGTATACTTTAGGCCACATGTTAAAAAATATTATTAATACACCTATTACAGGAATTTCAGTCAAAAATTTTATAAAAAGTTGGTTAGATACATGGGCATTTGACCAAACAATAAATGGTAATACATTAATAGGAAGAGTTGATGTAAATAATGAATTAGCTGACATTTGGTTAAAAGCAGCATTTAGTTTAAGTAACACAACTCCTCCTATCAGTCAATCAGATATGTGGGATCAAGTAAATGAAAATGATTTACTTTTAGCCGCACCTTTTAAACTAACTGCAATTGTAAATAGAATTGATTTAAGAGGGAATTTTTCTTATAATAATAATTTAAATAATGCTGGTGAAACACGATTTATTTTTACTTTTATAGATAAAGCAAACAAAAAATCAATTACTGGATTTAATGGGATACCAATGCATCAATTTCCAATCCCATCAAGTGATTATCAAAGTCAAGGTTTAGATTGGAAAGGGTGTAATATAATTTTAGAATATAGTAATGTGCAAAAAAATATGTGTGACCTCCAGCTATTTGCTAAACAATGGTACGATCTCTCTACATTAAATCGAAATACTACTAATTATAGAGATGCATTAGCCGCAATAGTGAACACTGTAACAAGTGCAAATTCAAATAATAACTCTGCAAACAAAACAGCCCTTGCAAGAATTAGAACGAATGAAAAAATGTTTTCTCATTTTTCTGTTGGCAATCCTTTTTATTCTGGTGATTGGACTCCTTCTATTTGGGAGTTGCGACAATTTGAAATAGGTACAGATCATTTATTTCAACCAGTTAGTGTAACTAATACTCCAGCAGATTTGCCATCAAACACGACTATAAATGCAAATTTTCCTGAATTAAATTATAGAGAAGCAAAAAACTTAACAAATCTATCTGAACAAATTATTGACCCTGTTATTTCATGGGTTATGAGCTCTCCAGTTATTAGAGAAAGAGTAAAAAGAGGAAATTTTAATATTCCTCAAAACTTATTAGCTTCTTCAGCACTTTTAAGACAACAATTAGCAGAATATTATGATTTTGATTTAACTGCTAATAATGTTGCTGGCGTTTCTTCATACGACTTAAAAGAAATTAGACATCAAATTTCTTTAAATAGATGCCAAGGTTGTCATGGAGGAGAAACACAAACCGAATTTACTCAAGTTAGACCAATGCCTATAGGTAATATAGATATGCCTAAATATTGGGAATTAGGTAATGGTACAATTGGATATATTGATGAAAAATTAGACCCTGTAAAGCAACAAAGAATTGCTTCAAGCAATAATACAGGAAAAATTACAGGTGTAAATAACGAGAAAACATATGATGAATTTATGTTTAAGCCGACTGTAGGATTTACTTCTACTTTAATTAATAATTTTAATAGAAATATAGTTGTTCATAATGATTATCATCAAACTGTTTCTCCTTTTTTAACTGGTAGAAGGTACATGAGTAATGGAAAATTTGACTTTAATCTTAAAGTTTTCATTGGTGCACCTGGTTGGCAAGATGATTTATTAAGTGATGTTTTAATCAAAGAAAATGCACCTGATAATAGTATGGAGGGTTTGTTTTATGTAAATGACCCTTCAAACCAAGCTAGTGGAATGGTAGACCCTAACGACTTATCAAACTTTCCTATGAGTAATCCACCTTTGGAATCAGAAATACAAGCAAAAGAAAATTATAAAAATCAATTTAATACTAAATATGGCTACAACGATTTGCAACGACGAAAAGATGATATGTGTAGGCTATTAAGTTTGTGTTGTAATTGTGGATTAAGCACTAGTACATCTTCATCTGTCCCATTTGAGTTGATTAAACGTTTAGATTTTATACCACTACCTTATGCAAGCCATTAATAACAAGATCATGAAAATGACATTCATTTTTTTTCTATTTCTTTTTATGTGTGTAAACATCTATGCACAACAAAAAGCATTAAAAAAAGTATTTTTGACTGAAAAGGAGAGTTATTATGGAAGTCGAATTTTTTCTGTAGATAAAAATAACAACAAATTTGTGATGGGTGGATTTCCTAAAAACATGCATTTCAATAATTATTCAATTTCATCAATCAAACAATATGGATGTTACTTAACCATGGTTGATAAAAATGACAGTGCCAAATGGTTGATAAAAATTGCAGATTGTAATAGTAATTCATTTACAGCGACTAGTAGCATTACAAATTATTCAATAATATCTAACAGTGTTGCTACGTTTGTAGCTATTAATTTTATGGATACTATCACTGTAAATGGGAATGATTATATATCAAAAGGAGAATGTGATATTTTATTTTTGAAAGTAAATGAGATAGGGCAAATTCAAGTTTTACATCACATTGGTAGTGTTAACAATGAAGGCTTTAATAATAGAGCAATAACAACGGATAGCAAAAATAACATTTATTTTGTTGGAGGTTTTGGAACTCAAAATCTAAATACTGAATTAATTATTAATTCGGATACATTAAAAACTTCAAAATTAAATGGCTTTTTTATCAAAATGGATAGCACTGGAAATATTTTATATTCAAAAGGAGTTGGAGGTAATTCATATTGTGGATACAATTATATTCATTGCTATCATGATGAATTTTATATAATTGGAAGCATTCGCTCATCAACAATTTATTTAGATACATTAACATTTTCTCTCCCATCAAATTCAGATTATACAGATGTATATTTTGTAGCAAAATTAGATACAATGGGTAATGCTATATGGGCAAGGCATTTTGGTACAAAAACGCTTTTAGGAGGCATTACAGCCAATGATGTTTATGCGATTAACGACAATGTGTATATAACTGGTGGAGGCATAAATGCTATTGGCGATAAAACAAACCGATTCTATTTTCAAGGTAAAATTGCTCCAGTAAGTGGTGTGCCTTTTGGTAATGGAGATTATGTAATTGCCTCCTATTCCTCCAATGGAAATTTTAGATGGGCTAAGGCCTCTGTTGGATATGGAGACGAATTTGTCAATAATTTAGGGGCTGATACTAATGGCAATTTATTAGCTATTGGAGAATTTAACGATTTAATAAATGATAGCATTACATTAAACGGATTTGGTGATGATGTATTTGTTTCTTCGTTAGATAGCAATGGCAATTATTTATGGAGTACCAGTGTAGGTGGTGTATATGAAGACTTTGGTAAAGGGATTGCAACAACCACTGATGGAGTGATATATGTAATGGGGGCTACTGCTAGTCCTGTTTGTTATTTTGGACAAGATTCGGTACATGTAGATAGTTTGCCCAGTATGTTTTTAGCTAAAATTGTAAATGCAACGCCAGTGGGCCTCCTAAATCCTCCAAAGGAGGACTTGTGGGAAGTGTTTCCGAATCCAGTATCAACGATGTTAGAAATACGATGTCTGATGGTTGGTAAAAAAGAAATTCAATTATACAATGCAGTAGGTCAATTGGTAATAAATGTAAAAACCGAACATCAAACATCGAACATCGAAACATCAAAACTGCCTGAAGGCATTTACTTTCTACAACTCAAACAACAAGGACAAACAAGCACAAAAAAAATTAATATAATCCACTAAACAATTTAAAATAAACAACATGAAAAACACTATTTTAAGCATCGTAATTCTTTCATTTTTATCTAATGGAAGTCAAGCACAAAACAATAAGGTGAGCAATATTACCAAAAAACAATTCAGCAAATTTGAAGTAGCCAATTTTCAAATAGAAGATGAAGTGTTTGTATTATCGAACGGATTAAAGCCAAACGCTGCCATTGAATATTACTCAAAACCCGAAGGAGGAAAAGTAGTTGGTGCAGAAACATCAACAGCACAAGGCACCTTTTTAAAATCATTTTCTATCAACGAAACAGTTGGTTTGGTATTGAATAATGCAAGGGTGAGCTATCTTTTAGACAAAGAATTTATAGTAAAAAATATCAAGGTTGTAAAAGAAGATAACTCAATTTTATTTTCGTGTAATGCATTAGCCAATGAAGAAAATATTGAATTGAATATATTAAAAAGCCAAAACGGGAAGGATTTTAAAACAATCAAAACTATTCAACTTTTGGTTGGGCAAAATGAAGAATCTATCAATTTTACGGATGAATATAGCTCTGTGGCTATTTATAAAATTGAAATCACCAAAAATAAAACCATTCAACGCTATTTATCAAAAGCGTATAACTTTAATCATGTATCCGAAAACTTTGAGGTGTTTCCAACAGTTTCAAAAGATATTGTGCATGTAAATTTTGGAACGATAGATAAAGAAGTTAGCTATCAAATTGTAAATACTCAAGGACAAATGCAACAAAAAGGATTGTTTAAGAGTAATTTTAATACAATAGATATTCATAATTTGGCTAGTGGTATTTATTATATTGTGTTAAACATTGACCAAGAATTATTTACAACCAAAATAATAAAACAATAGAAGCATAGATTGCTTCATAAAAAAACCGTTTCATTGAAACGGTTTTTTTATGTGTTAAAATCAATCTTTTTTATTTCATTACAGAGCCTATGCATTTAGAAAAATGAATATTTGTTTGAAATTCTTATATGTTGAAATTAAGAAAGCAAATTCCATTATCAGTAAATTTTCCATTACAATGGAAAATAAACCGATTTCTAACAAATGGTGTGTTTAGTTTCTTTTAATAAAATGATAAGAAATAGTGAAAAGAGTTTTAAAAAGAGATAAAATTGATAAGAAGTACAATTTTTATGCAAATGGTTTTCAAAATATAACAAAGTGTTAATCACTACAAAATGCTAAACGTTCAATTTTTTTTAAACGTCTCGATGTAGTAATTTCACGCATTATAATTCAAAAAAAAATACTTTTTTATGAAAAAAATATTTCTTTCATTATTCATTTTATTTGCTTCATTAATCAATGCAAATGCAAAAGATGGTTATTCTATAAAAGCAAAATTTACAGACCAAAAAGATACCTTGGTTTATTTATGTAACTATTTTGGAAAAGCATCTAATGTGTATCGAGTAGATTCGGCTAAATTAAATAGCAATGGCGAAGTCACATTTAAATCGGCTAAAAAAATTGTAGGAGGCATTTATTCAATTTTATTTTATGATAGAACGACTAATGTTGAATTTATTTTAAATAATGGAGATGATATTTCATTTCAAACCACTCGTTCTAATATCTATCAAACCATTGTATTTAAAGGTGTTTCAGAAAACTTGGAATTTTACGATTACCAGCGTTTTTTGGTAAAATATGGCTCAGAATATCAAAAAATTGAAGGACAATTGGTATTGGCTAAAAATAAAAAAGATACGGCTGTTGTGTATGAAAAATTAAAAGTGAAAGGAAAAGAATTGCAAGCATATCGAGAAAATATTATAGCTAAAAAACCAACTTCGTTTTTAGCAAAATTATTTAATGCGGTGAGCGAACCCGATATTCCTACCGTATTGCCAACGAATCCTGATGGAAGTAAAGATTCCTTATATCCAAGAAATTACTACAAAGCGCATTTTTGGGACAAATATGATTTTAGAGACGACCGTTTAATATATTCTCCTTTATATGAATCGAAATTAGAAAGCTATATGTCGAAATTAGTGATTCCTGTCCCCGATTCGGTAGAAAAAGAATGTGATATGATTTTGCAGAAATCAAAAGGAATGGAAGAAACCTTTAAATACTCATTGTGGTATTTAACGCGTTGGACAGAAACCAGTAAAGTAATGGGAATGGACGAGGCTTTTGTTTACTTAGTAGAAAACTATTATATGAAGGGCTTGGCTCCTTGGACAGACTCTACCCAATTAGCAAAATATGAAGACAGAGCTCGAAAAATTGCCCCTAATATGATTGGTCAACCTGCTATGGATATTAGAATGATGGACACTTCAGGATTAAATGTAATGCCTTTATCTGCTGTAAAAGCAAATTATACGATTTTAATATTTTGGTCTCCAACTTGTGGCCATTGCCAAAAAGAAATGCCCACATTTGATTCGTTATATAAAGCAGCATTGAAAAAATACAACGTAAAAATATATGCTGTTGAAGCAGATGGTGAAACAGACAAGTGGAAAAAATTCATTACAGACAATAAATTAGGAGAAGGCTGGGTACATGTACATGATCCAAATCACACCTCTAATTTTAGAGCTTTTTATGATGTTTATAGTACGCCAACATTGTATTTGTTGGATGAAAATAAAGTAATTCGTGGTAAACGAATAGATCATACCAATGTTTTGGGGCTTATTGAATGGTTAGAAAAAAAGAAAAAAACAAATAAAGAAAAGAAGTAAATTCGCAATCTCAAACATTAAAATAAAGTCGTAAAATTTATTATGAAAAAAATTCTTAGTTTAAATCTGTTACTTTTAGCCTTAATCACCTCTTTTACTATTGATGCACAAAAAAAAGAGGATGCCTTATTTACCTATGGAGGTATTGGAGTGAGTAAAAAAGAGTTTTTGAGAATGTATACCAAAAACATTAACAATCAAAAACCAGATTTTAGTGAAAAGGCAATAAGAGAATATTTAACGTTGTATAGCCGCTTTAAAATGAAAGTAGCCGAAGCAAATGCGTTAAGAATAGATACGTTGGCAAATATTGAGTCGGAACTTGGTACTTACAAAAAGCAGTTGGCAAAAACATATTTGACCGATACTGAAATGAAAAATAAGTTGATTAAAGAAGCTTATGATCGTTCTAAAAAAGACGTACGAATTGCGCACATACTTATATCAACTCCTCGTAATAATGACGATACTTTGAGTGCGTATCGAAAAATAGACAGCCTTTATAAAGCAATAACAGTTAACAAAGCTGATTTTGCTGTTATAGCAAGAATGTTTAGTGAAGATAAACAATCGGGCTCAAATGGTGGAGATATAGGCTTTATTACGCCTTTGCAAATTGTTTATCCGTTTGAAAATGTAGCTTACAACACTCCTGTAGGAAGTGTTTCAAAACCATTCAAAACGATTTATGGTTATCACATCATCAAAAAATTAGAAGAAAGACAAGCAAGAGGTGAAATTCAAGTAGCTCAAATTTTAGTTAATGTGAAAAAAAGTGGTGGAGAAGAAGGTGAAAGAATAGGAAAAGCAAGAATTGACTCCGTGTATTTGATGTTGAAAAAAGGACAATCGTTTGAATCAATGGTAGAAAAATATTCGGATGATAAATTTTCATTAAATTCTAAAGGAGTATTGGCAAGTTTTGGAGTAGGACAAATGTTACCTATTTTTGAAGATGCTGCATTTAGCTTAAAAAAACCAGGCGATATTTCGGAACCAATTAAAACAGAATATGGTTACCACATCGTAAAATTAATGAGCAAAACGCCATTAAAACCTTTTGATTCTGTAAAAACAGATTTAGGTAAAAGAATCGAAAAAGACAGTAGAACAGATATTGCTCGTATAGAATATACTGAAAAAGTAAAAACGAAATTAAATTTTAAAGAATATCCAATTGCGTTAAATGAAATCATTGCGGCTATTAATGATTCTACTTTGATGAATGGCACTTACAATGCAAATGAATATGCTAAATATAAAAAACCATTGTTTACCATGTCGGATGTAGAAATTACACAAGCCGATTTTGCTAACTATTTAGAAGCATTTACGAAAGCAAAAATGTATGGTAAAAAAGACCCTACTTTACGCTCGTTATACAAAACGTATGCTGATAAGGCCTTAAATGATTATCAAGAAAACAGATTGGTAGATGAAAATGAAGACTATCGAAATTTATTAACAGAATATAGAGATGGTATTATGTTGTTTGAATTAACAGATAAATCGGTTTGGTCTAAAGCATCGATGGATACAACAGGATTAAATGAGTTTTATGCAAATAATAAAGCTAAATATCAATGGGGACCATCAGTAAAAGGAACCATTTATAAAGCCAATGATGAAGAAACTGCTAAAATGTTAGTGAAGCAATTAAATAACCCGAAAAATACGAATTCTGATGATATTTTAAAAGCAGTTAGTGAAGCAGGTGCTCAAAATAAATTAGTAGCTGAAAATGGAAAGTATGAAAAAACTCGTTTCCCTGCTAATTTAAAAATGACTGCTGGAAAATATTGTCCTTATTACAAAAATGAAGATGGTACTTATACTTTATTAAAAGTGGATGAAGTGTATAATGAGCCAACTCAAAAAACATTGAGCGAAGCACGTGGTTATGTTATTTCTGAATACCAAGAGTATTTAGAAAAAAATTGGATTGCTGATTTAGAAGCAAAATATCCTGTAAAATTGAATGAAAGTGTTATAAAATCAATGATTAAATAATTGATTTTATATAAATATTGAAAAAGGCTATCTCCTAGAGGTAGCTTTTTTTTATTCATTTATTATTTTGTAAAAAGTTGATGATGCAGGTATTTATATAATAACAAAGGCTATGCTATAAATTTATTTGAGAAAACCAGAGACCTTAAATTCATGGTGTAAATGGAGTTAGAGCATTTTGAGTAGGAATAAAAATTCATATACAAAAAATCCGTTTCAATGGAAACGGATTTTTTTGATGATATATTATTTTGTAAAAAAAATTAGTTACCAAATACTTTTTTCAATAAACCTGTTACTTGTGCAGCAGGATTTGTGCGAATATTTGCTTCTTCTTGTGCAACAGTTGTAAACAATCCAGCCAATGCTCTTTCGGTTACATAACCAGTTAAATCGGTATTTACTTTTTGACGAGAAATTGGCAATTTATTGTACGTAGCAAAAACAGATTGCCATAAAGCAGGTGCATTTACTTTCGCTAAGGATTGTTCAATTACTGGTCTGAAAGCTTGTGTTAAAGCCGCCGTGGTAGCTTGTTTCAAAAAGTTAGTGGCTGCATTGTTTCCACCCCGTAAAATAGTTAATCCATCATTGATATTCATGCTCGTAATCGCATTTATAAATATTGGCACTGCTTTGCCAGAAGCATCTTCAGCCGCTCTGTTTAAACTTAAAATTAATTTATCACATTGTTTATTAAAACCAAATTGACGAAGCGTAGTTTCAATTTTAGAAACTTCTTTCGGCA
>CANHNT010000002.1 GCA_947461985.1 Bacteroidota bacterium
ACGCAATTTTGCGACATATACATCCATACTTCTACCATTGAAATACGTATCACTTCCCCATATTTTTTTCAATGCGTCCTCTCTGGCGGTTAAGTCATTCATATTTTCACAAAACATTTTTAAGAGGGCATTTTCTTTTGGAGACAACACATGTATGTTACCACCACTTAAACTTAACTCACGCAACTTACTGTTAAAGCTAAATTTACCAATTTTGAACTCAAAAATTGCATTTTGCTTATCAGATGCTTCTGTATTGCGCTTAATGATTGCTTTTATTTTATGCAATAAAATTTCACTGTCAAAAGGTTTTAAAATATAATCATCAGCACCTAAACGATACCCATTTAAAATGTCTTCTTTTAAATTTTTTGCTGTTAAAAAAAACAAAGGAACATCCAAATCGATATTTCTTATTTCCTCTGCTAATGAAAACCCATCTAAATTAGGCATCATCACATCTAATAAGCATAAGTCGAATTTTTCTCTTCTGAAAGCAGCTAATCCTAAAATTCCGTCACGAGCTAGTTCAACTTCATAATCGTTTAATTCTAAATAATTTTTTAAAACTTTTCCAAAATTAGTATCATCTTCTACTAAAAGGATTTTTGATTTTTCGGTAACTTCAATATCTGTATTCTCCATGTTTATTAATTTCTATTCTCAAAAGTAACAAAGCTTTTTATCGTTCACCCTTATTTGGACCGTAATATTTTGTTAAAAAACAAATACTCAAAAAAATATTCTAATTTCACAGCGCATGATTTTAATTTTCGCATGGCGTTATCTTAAAGGAAAAAAATCTACTCAAGCAGTTCAAATAATTTCTTGGGTGAGTGTGGCTGCGATGGCGGTAGGAACTGCTGCGCTGATTATTGTACTCTCTGTTTTTAATGGCTTTGAAGGTTTTATTAAAGAGCTTTATTCCGACTTTTATCCTGAAATAAAAATCAGTGCTTCGGTTGGTAAAAATTTTCAATTTTCAGCAGAAAATAAATTTAAATTAAATTCTGTTAAAGCCATTCAATCGGTTTCTTATTCGTTGGAAGAAAAAATATTAATGGCGTATGACGAAACTCAAATGATTGGGATTATAAAAGGGGTTGATGAGCAATATGATCAGGTAACTAATTTTAGTAAGCATATAAAATATGGAAAAGCTTATTTTAAGGATGTAGTAAATGAGGTTCCAAAAATTGTATTAGGACTTGGGGTAAGCAATAAATTGAGCGTAAATGAACAATCGGCATTGCCAATGAATTGTTATGCATTTAAAAAAAATGCAGCATTTAATTCGCTTAACCCTAGTGATGTTTATTCAAGCAGTTTGTATCAAGTGAGTGGTGTGTATTTATTGCAAGATGTGATCGATAATCAATATGGATTTGCCTCGTTACAAAGTGTTCAAAACTTGACCGACAAGCCGAATGAACTCTCATCGATTGAAATAAAATTAAAAAATAATGTCAATGCGGATAATGTAAAAGCAAGCTTGCAACAACTTTTTAAATCGCAATCTTTTAAAATAGAAACCCGACTTGAACAAAATCGAACCCTTTATTTTGTACTCAAAAGCGAACGTTGGGCAGTGTATGCCATACTTACGTTAATGTTAATTATTGCTTCTTTCAACATTATTGGTTCACTTTCAATGTTAGTGATAGAAAAAGAAAAAGACATTGCCATTTTGAAAACCATGGGCATGCAAAGCAATCGTATTCAAAAAATATTTTTAAGTACTGGGGTTTTATTGTCGATGTTGGGTGCTGTCATTGGGTGCATTTTGGCGTTAGTGATTTGCCTATTGCAACAACATTTTGGTTTTGTAAAATTGGGTTCTGGTGATTCTTTTTTGATAGATGCTTATCCTGTAAAACTGCGTGTTTTTGATTTTGTGTTGGTGTTGTCAACGGTTGTTATTATTGCTGCGTTGGCATCGCTCATTCCATCCATTAAAGCCAGTAAAAAAGGCATTGAGTTGAGGGTAAAATAAGCTACTCCGTTGATTGATTTTTTGAAAATTAGCATTGAATCATTAAGCCACTCTTAAAATTTTATCCAGCTGTTTTCCTTTAGCCAATTCGTCAATTAATTTGTCTAAATATCTAACTTTTTGTGTCAATGGATTTATTATTTCTTCTACTTTGTAACCACAAATTACACCTTTAATTAAAGGTGCATTAGGGTTTAATATTGCAGTTTCAAAAAATTCTTCATAAGTCACTTCCTTTTCAATTAATTCTTGAAGTTTAATTTTATCAAAACCTGTTAGCCATTTTATTATTTCATGCAACTCCTCAATTGTTCTTCCTTTGCTTTCTACCTTTTTAATGTAGTAAGGATAAACTGTTGCAAATATGGTTTTTGCCATTCGCAAATTATGTTCAGGTGTTGTCTTCATAACGGCTTACTATTTTTCAAAATTTACATTGAATTACCTACATAAAAGTTTAATTTGAGCGGTCTGAGAATACTGTGATTATTCCTCTTTTTCTTTCTTATCAAATAATTCCTTCTTAGGAACGATTTTAATTTTCATGTCTTTTTTGAGGGTACGAGCAATGGCAGAAAAAGGTGCGATGATTACTTGTTCGCCTCCTTTTAATCCACTGATGATTTCTATAAATTCGTTGTCTTGAATGGATGTTTTTACTTCTCTTAATTCGGTTTTATTTTCTTTAGTTACTACAAAAACATACTCTTTTATTTCGTCTGTTTTTTTATCATTTTGTTCTTCTTCACGGGTGGTAACAGCGTTTATAGGCACTGCAATTACGTTTATTCTGTGCGTTGTCAAAATATCAACCGATGCCGACATGCCCGGTCTGAAAGGGAAATGGCGTTTATCTATTCCTAATAAGTCTTGATAGCTTGATGGCAACAATTCAACACTTACAGTATAGTTTGTAACTTGGTCGGTAGCTGCTGCTTGTTGCAAAGCAGAGGTTGTACTCGATTGAGAAATTTGCACCACAATTCCTTTAAATTTTCGAGATGGATAGGCTTCTACTTCAATGTTTGCGGTGTCGCCAAATTTCACTTTTTGAATTTCATTTTCTCCTACTTCTACATCTACTTTCATTTTGCTCATGTTGGCAACTCGCATAATTTCGGTGCCTGCCATTTGCATCGTTCCTACCACTCGTTCGCCTTTTTTTACAAATAATGCCGAAACAATACCTGTCATGGGCGAATAAATAGTGGTTTTGCGAAGCGATTGCATCGCTTCTGAAACGTTGGCTTGTGCGCTAGCTACTCCAAATTTGTTTCCTTTAATATTTTCGATAGCTGCATTGTAATTAGCTTGTGCCGATTTGTAGGATGCCTCCGCTGTTTCAAACTCAACAGCACTAATCACTTTATCATTAAACAATTTTTTATTGCGTTGAAACGTGGAAGAGGCCTGCTCTAATTGCGCTTTGGCTTGTTGCATTAATGCACTGGCGTTTGAAACGTTTGCTTTGGTTTGATTTAATTGTGCATTGGCTCTACTTACGGCTGACTGATACGAGGTAGAATTTATTGTAGCGAGTACTTGACCTTTACGCACACTATCTCCTTCCTCTACATTTAAATCGGTTACTTCGCCAGATACATCGGGGCTTACTTTAATTTCAGCCACTGGATATATTTTCCCACTGGCAGAGACGGATTCAATAATATCGTGTTGGCTAACCTCTTCTACTGCTACTTTGATGGAATCATCTTTACCTAAAATGCCTGTTTTTGATAGCACGATTAATATGGCTACTAAAGCGACAGTGCCAGCAATAAACCAATATGTTTGTTTTTTTGTCATTGAAAAAATTTACAATTTTAATGGATTTCCCATATAATAATCCAACACTTTGAGTTTAAATAATAGGTCATATTTTGAAGACAAAACAGATGTGCTTGCTGTATAATAACCATTTAAAATAGAGGTATACTCATAGGTATTAATCATTCCTACTCCATAACGTTTTACAGCAAAATCCAATGCTCTTTTTGCTGCTTCTTGAGACCGTTTAGCTGCAATATATTTTTGAGAAGATGCTTTTGCTTGTTCAAAGGCAGTATATATCTCTTGCTTTAATTTTTGTTTGTCATTGTCATACGAAATTTGCTGACTAACCAAACCAATTTTAGCTTTTTGTATACTTGTTTTGGCTGTATATCCATTAAAAATAGGAACACTTAAACCAATGCCTACATTGGCTCTAATATTATTTCCGTATTGTTTAAATAAAGGAGATGTTTTAGTAATGTAATCGAACGTTGGCGTAGTTATTGGAAAACTTGACCCATTGAAATTAATGCTTCCTATTTGAGTTTCACCTACATACGTTTGCCCTGTTAATTGTTTTACATTGGATGAAAAATTAGTTCCTAAATTTCCAAAAAAGGATAATTGAGGATATTGAGCCGCTTTGGCAATATCGAGTGTTTTATTGGCAGAAAGCAATTGCAGTTCGTTGTATTTCATTTTATGTTGCCCTTTAACAGCCGTGTTATACATTGCTTCAGGAGAAGGGATATTTAATAAATTACTGATATCAATATTATTTACATCGGGTGCTTGAATATCAAAATTTTCTTCGAAATTAAAATTCATAATGGCTTTTAGCTGCAATAATGCAATGCGCTCATCATACATAGCACCGATTAAATTGGAACTATCGCTTGATACCTGCGCTACCATTTGTGCTTCATTTAATTCTGGTAGTTTACCTGCATTCACAAATTTTACGGTTTGAGCATATTGTTCGTTATCTAACGTGAGTTGTGCTTCATTTATTTTTACTTGCTCACGAGCTAATAAAACTCTTAAAAAACCAGTAGCTACGTTTAAGGATACATCGTCTTTTAATTGGTTGTATTGTTCGTTGGCAGAAAGAATAGCCAAACGATTTTGTTCAATTTGATGTTTCTTTTGAAACCATCCAAAAATCAATGCTTGAGAAGAAAGCCCTAATGTGTTATATAAAAATCCTTTAGTTACAAATTGGTTTGATGTAGGATCAATAGAACGACCATAACTTTCGCCCAAGGTAGCATCACCATTTAAAGTAGGTGTTCTTGAAGCTCTATTTTGTTGCCATATTAATTTGGCTAAACGTTCATTTAATTCTGATTCTGAAATTTGTAAATTATTATCACGAGCATATTCTATACAACGCTCTAAAGGCCATTTGCTTGTTAAGGTAGTATTGTTATATGGTTTTTCAACAACTTCTAATTTTTTTATATCTGAAATGATTATAGATTCTTTTATTTTTTTAGTTTTTTCATTTTTAGTCTTCGGTTCATTTACAACCTTTTTAGTAGCATCTTTAATTTCAGCTTTATTATTGTCTTCTTGTTCTTTTTTTAAACGTGCTGCTTCTAATTTATTAGCATTCATTTGTAGCAAAGCATTTTCTTCTGCAATCCGTTTTGCATTGGCAATAGAGTCTGCTTTTAATTTTGCTTTTGGATTGCCATAAACTTGTTGAGGCACAACTTTTTTAATTGTATCATTACGAGTAGGAATATATCGTCCACGAGTTTGACCATAAGTGATTTGACAAGTTATTGCCACAAGTAGGAGTAAAATAAGTTGTTTTATGTATTTCATATTTAGTGCAAAAATAGGATAAAGTAATGAGTAAATTATTGTTTAGAGTAAGTGTAAATATAATAAATTTATTTTCCTTTATCTTTGATAATTAAAGAAAAAACATAAAAAAATGACAACAGATGTATTGGTAATTGGCTCCGGCATTGCTGGACTATCCTATTCATTAAAATTGGCAATGAAACGCCCAGATTTAAAAATTATTGTATTGACTAAAACCAATGCCGATGAAACCAATACCAAATATGCTCAAGGTGGTGTGGCTGTAGTGATTGATGATGAAAAAGATAGTTTTGATAAACACATAAAAGATACATTGATAGCTGGTGATGGTTTGTGTAATGAAAAAGTAGTTGAAATCGTTGTAAAAGAGGGTCCTGCTCGAATGAGAGAAATTATAGAATGGGGGACAGATTTTGATAAAGAAGTAGATGGTGATTTTAAATTAGGGAAAGAAGGAGGACACTCAGAATTTAGAATTTTGCATCATAAAGATGTAACAGGAAAAGAAATTGAAAGAGCTCTTTTAGAGAAAATTGCTCAATATAAAAACGTACAAATATTAGATCATTATTTTGTCATTGATTTAATTACACAACATCATTTAGGACATTTAGTAACTAAATCTACACAAGATATTGAGTGTTATGGAGTGTATGTTTTAAATCAAAATAATCATCAAATAGAAAAAATAGTTTCTAAAATTACCATGTTAGCAACAGGAGGTTGTGGGCAAGTTTATAGAACGACTACTAATCCTAAAATTGCTACAGGTGATGGCATGGCTATGGTTTACAGAGCCAAAGGACGAATAGAAAATATGGAGTTTATACAGTTTCATCCAACTGCGTTATTTGAGCCTAGTAAGCGTTTTGGACAAGCTTTTTTGATAACTGAAGCCGTAAGGGGCGACGGTGGCATTTTACGTAATAGCAAAGGCGAAGAATTTATGCATAAATATGATGCACGACTTTCATTAGCACCTCGTGATATTGTGGCAAGAGCCATAGACAGTGAAATGAAATTATTGGGCGATGAACATGTTTATTTGGATTGTAGACACATGGATATTGAAAATTTTAAAACCCATTTTCCGAATATTTATGAAAAATGTTTGAGCATAGGTATTGATATAAGTAAAGATTTTATACCCGTAGCTCCAGCAGCACATTATAGTTGTGGTGGTGTAAAAACAAATGAGGAGGGGATGTCCTCTATTAATAAATTATATTGCTGTGGTGAAGCCTCTAGCACTGGTTTGCATGGAGCAAATCGTTTAGCGAGCAATTCATTATTAGAAGCGGTGGTATTTGCAAATCGTTGTTTTGAAAACACCTTATTAATAATTGATGCTATTAAAATAAAAGAAGGAATTCCTGACTGGAATGCTGAAGGAACTAGCGAGCCAAAAGAAATGATTTTGATTACACAAAGCATAAAGGAATTGCAGCTCACCATGAGTGATTATGTGGGTATTGTGCGAAGCAATGTTCGGTTAGAGAGGGCCATGAAACGTATAGATTTATTGCATGATGAGACGGAACAATTATATAAAACAACTACACTTTCTCCTCAGCTTTTAGAGTTGAGAAATTTAATTACCATTGGCTATTTAATTGTAAAATCTGCATCGTTCAGAAAAGAAAGTAGAGGATTGCACTACAATGTGGATTACCCCGAAAAGAGTGATATGTTGCAAAATATAGTGTTGTAAAAGAATTAAAAAGGTAAATTTAATCGAGCAAAATATTAAATTTAATTGAACCATACATGCACTTAAATCTCTTATATAGTAAAATATCAAACCATATAATGAATATTAGGTCATATAAGTCAATAATAATACTAGCTTAAATGTTGTTAAATTCCTTAAACGGTTGAAAATAAAAACAAAATAGTGGATACTTTCTAAGCAGGTAAATCTCTGTACAATTCATTTACGTATGTTTTTTGTCCATCTCTATAAATATTTAATACATTGAAATTGATCATCAAACCTTCTGCTATATTTAATAATTTCATGTATGATAATAATTTTGCTTCAAAAATAGGTTCAATTTTATTGACTGATTTTAGTTCAACAATTAAACAACCTTCCACTAATAAATCACATCGCAAATCGGTTTCAAAATATATTTCTTTGTACTGTATAGGCACTTTCATTTCAGAAACAAAATTAATATTGCGTTTAAATAATTCATATTTTAAACATTGATGGTATACGCTTTCTAATAAGCCAGGACCAATTGTTTTGTGTACTTCAATAGCAGCGCCATTTACTTTGTACACTAAATTTGTTAAGTAGGATTTCGTAATCATACTTCAAGTATAAATAAAATTATGAACTACAAGAAAGCATAGAGCAGCCTGCTTTATGTCTTGCCCAATCAGGTCTTTTAGCAAACCATTTTTCATTTTCAGGCTGTTCCTCATAGGGTTTTTTGAGTAGCTCATAGAGCTCATCTATTAAATTATAATTCCCTTCGTTTGCGTCCTCAATAGCAAGTTGCGCCATGTAATTTCTCAACACATATTTAGGATTGATTTCATTCATTGACGCTTTTTTATTTGCTTCATTTTGAGTTTCTAAACGGAGTCTGTTCACATATTTTTCAATCCAAATTTTCCATTGAGTATAAATATTTCCATTTAAATAATCATCTAAATAAAAAGCCGATTGAATACATTTGAAATTTTCATCTACCGAAAAATTCGTAGAAAAATTGGCTAAGTTTCTAAAGAAAATGGGCATGTCGGTTTCTACTAGTTGTAATGTAGATTCTAATTCTTCAATCAGTTGAAAATCATTTTCTTGTTCGTTTTCTAAACCTAATTTTTGCATCATCATTATTTGATAAGCCTCATTGTATTGTTTTGGAAATGCTTGTAAAATTTCTTCAAACGCTTTTGCATCTTCAACTAAAGGATAAATTGCATTGGCTAATTTATACAAATTCCATAAAGCAATATTGCCTTGTTGGCCAAACTGATACCGTTTGTGTTGACTGTCGGTCGTGTTTGGAGTCCAAGTTGGGTCGTAGTTTTCTAGCCAGCCATAAGGCCCATAGTCAATGGTATTACCAATAATAGACATATTGTCGGTATTCATTACGCCATGTACAAATCCAACTCGTTGCCAATCAATAATCATTTTCAAGGTTCGTTCAGCAACACATTTTAGAAGTTCAACATATCGTTCTTTTTCGGTTGATTTTATTTCTGAATAAAAATGTCGGATGGTATAATCGGCTAATAATTTTAAATTTTTCGTGTCTTGTCGTGATGCTAAAATTTCAAAATTGCCAAAGCGAATAAAGCTTTCCGAAACTCGGCATACAATTGCACCTTTTTCATAAGCAGGATGCCCATCATACAACATGTCTCTTACCACATCATCTCCACTTAATATTAATGACAATGAACGAGTAGTAGATACGCCTAAATAAAACATGGCTTCGCTGCATAAATGTTCTCGAATAGAAGAACGTAACACAGCCAAACCATCAGCAGTTCGTGAGTATGGCGTTGCACCAGAACCTTTTAATTGCAATGCAAAATGTTGGTTGTTGTAATTTAGTTCAAATAAATTAATAGCTCGTCCGTCACCTAATTGACCAGCCCAATTTCCAAACTGATGACCACCATAACACATGGCAAAAGGTTTTGTATTTTCATATATTTTTTTACCAGAAAATACATTCAAAAAGTCTTCCGATTGACTATCTTTTTCAGAAATTCCTAACAAAGAAGCCACCTCTTTTATTGCATGAATTAAAACAGGATTTTTGGGAATGGTTGGTTTTACAAACGAAAAACAAGCCTCAAAAACTTGTCGTCTTGCGTTTTCTAAAACTGCATCAGCAGGTAATTCTTTAGTAAAGGTATCGTGAATGTTGAGTTTCATATTTCTTTGCAAAAATACAATGAAACTAAAAATTTTATTTAAAAATTTAATGTACCATTTTATTTGCACAACTTGAGCTTGCAAATGCTTCGGGCTTGGCTTTAAATGCAAACCCCATTCCTAAAATATAACCAGTGGCTTCACTTAATGCCACATTACTTTTAAATTGTGGGTTGGTATTTATGTCGGCATGTACTTCCATATCTACATCATATAATGTAAATAATTCACACAGTTCGTAGGCAATTTCTATACTTTTTGAAACCTCCATAATCATTCTTTCTTTGATGGAATAGTTTATGGTAGATTGCTCATTGTGAATGAGCATAAACCCACCTTTTCCTTCTCTTAAAAAAACAATAACGGTTGCAAATTCGGTGTAACTTCCTTTTACTTGTGAGTCTGTTCCTATGCAAACTTTCAGTTTGTTTCCTAACTCGTGTTCTCTAATAATAATTTTTTCTACTGAGAATTTTATAGGTTCTTCTATGGATTGACCGTTAAAATTACGCCACATCATAATTATAAATTTTTAGTTGATAGGTTAAATTTACGAATGAGTTTTGTTAACGATCAAATATAAATAATACCAAATTGTGAACAATCTAGCATAACTAACAAAAGATAGTTATCAATGACACAAAAGATTCAAAAGATAAATTATCTATGAAAGTGGAAACGTTGAAGCGCAATGTAAACTTGATTGTGAACAATTTTTAATTTAATAAATTCAATTACCACATACCATTAATCAATAGCGCAATGGTGCAGCCTTTTATTACTTTAATATGATGTTGACGAGCTAATTCTTCTAATTCTGGATTGTCTGTTTCAGGATTAAAAATAATTCGTTTAGGACGAAGCGCGAAAATAAACGCGTAACATGATTTTTGTTTTAATGGGCTATAAAATATAGAGATTGTTTCAGCCTCTGTTAATGTTTCAGAAAAATCATGAATTTTAATATGTCCAATATTTCCTTTTTGTTCGTTCAAAGCATAAATGTTATATCCTCTATTATATAACAATTTTGTGGCAGCATAGCTGGCTTTTTCTTTATTTTCTGATGCGCCTAAAATCACAATTCTGTCTTGATTCATGTTTACTTTAAATATCTTAAGATAGATAGAATGCAAACCAAGTGCCAAAAAATTAAAATATATTTATTTTTTAAAAATATAAAATAAGTTAATCATTATTCTAAGTTAAACACTTGATGTCTATTCGGTATTTCTACATCCTTAAACCCTTTTTTTAGTAATCGGTTTCTAAATTCTTCTTGCACATCATATTCGCCATGTACTATAAATAATGACTTCACTAGTGACGGATTTTGACAAGCAATAAATTGGCATAAATCATCATAATCGCCATGCGCACTCATGCTTCTAATTGAGGCGACATTTGCTTTTACTTGAAACTCTTCTCTGTAAATTTTGACCTCTTTTTCACCCCTCATTAATTTGGCTCCTAAAGAATGATATTCACAAAAACCAACCATTAATATGGTATTTCGAGGATTTTCAATATTATTAGCAATATGATGTTTTATTCTTCCTGCTTCTGCCATGCCTGATGCAGAAATAATAACCATGGGTTCTTTTTTATTATTTAAGCGTTTAGAATCTTCCACATCGGTAATCATGTGCAATCCTTTAAACTCAAAAGGATATTTATCTTCTTTCATTAAATGCACTACTTGTTTATTGTAAAGTTCGGCATGGCGTTTAATAATTTCGGTTGTTTTAACAGACAATGGGCTGTCTACATAATAATTCAAATCTGGTAATCGGCCCTCTAATTCTAATTTGTTTAAAGCAAATAAGATTTCTTGCGTTCTGCCTACGCTAAAAGCCGGAATAATTAATTTTCCTTTGTTTTCGATACAAGTTTCTTGAATGTAATTCAGTAACTTTTCATCCGTATTGGCAAAATCTTCATGCAATGAATTTCCATAAGTACTTTCTAAAATTATATAATCCGACTGAGGAAATTCTTCTGGAGAACGGAGTATAACATCTCTGTATCGTCCAACATCGCCACTAAATGTTATAGTCGTTTCTTTTCCATTTTCTTTTATTGTAACATGAACAGCGGCACTCCCTAGAATATGTCCCGTATCTGTATAATGAAATGAAATATCGTCGTCTATTTTAATAACTTCACCATAAGGCACTTTTTCAAATAATGGGAAAACATTGTTGGCATCAGCAATGGTATAAAGTGGTGAAATAAG
Organism: Bacteroidota bacterium; assembly: GCA_947461985.1. Lineage (GTDB taxonomy): Bacteria > Bacteroidota > Bacteroidia > Chitinophagales > Chitinophagaceae > OLB11. The sequence goes on from CANHNT010000002.1 coordinate 11,737, forward strand.
AGGGAGTCCTTTGGCAATTCTTCTTTTGTTCACAAAGGCAACATCAGCCCCCTGTATAAAGGCTGAATCTAGCAATAAAATGGTTGTTAAATCGGCTGTTGCAGGTGTACAAAATATTTTCCCTTGATAGCCTTCTTTCACCAATTTGGGTAATAAGCCCGAATGGTCAATATGAGCGTGAGAGAGAATCATATAGGTAATTTCTTGAGGATCAAAACCAAAATGCTGATTATGCGCTAAGGTTTCGGTACCTAATCCTTGAAAAAGACCACAATCTAAAAGAATTTTTTTGCCATTATTTAAATGAATAATGTGTTTTGATCCGGTTACTGTTCTTGCTGCTCCGTGAAATGAAATTTTCATATTTGATATTTTTAAGTTAAAATCTAACGAATTATAGTATATTAGCGTCTAGTTTGAGGTGAAGATAGATGAATTTGTAAAAAGATAAAGTTACATACTTAAATTTTATATTTTAAATTCATTTATACTAAAATAAAAATTTATATGAAAATTGTACAAAGTATTTTAATATTATTGATTGTGATTGTTGGGATAAGCAGTTGTAAAAAATACAATCAAATAGATAATGGCTCTACCGTAAAAACGCCCTACTCACTTTATATAGGAGGCTATAATGGCACATTAAAAAAAACAAATGATGCACTTTATTTTAGCACATTATTTTACACTGACAATTCGATGATTCGTCAAATAGTAATAGCAGACAGCGTTGTTAGTTGCATAAAACAAAATTTTTATTATAGTAAAGACGATGGGAAATATTTACAACTGAGTAGTAATTTTGATAAAGTAAGAAAGTCATTAACTGCAAAAGATTCTTTTTATAACTATTTTATCCCAAATGTATCTTGTTACAACGACAATGATTTAACTGTTTATTTATGTACCGAGTCAGGAATTAGATTCAGCAAGGATTTTGGAAAATCATTTACTGCAGATAATAATTGGGCAGCAACTCCGGATTTACCTCGTTCAATAACTCGTACAAATAATTTAGATTTATATGCAATGAAAGGAGATACATTGTATGAAAGAAAACAATCTGTACCGCCAAGTGGATGGAATCCTTGGACACAAGTAGTTGCCGTTGCCCCAAATACATTACCAATAAATAACAGTTGGTATATCACCCATTCTCATGATAGCTTGTTCGCTATTGATTTTAAAGGAAATCAAGGCGTTTATTTTAGTGCTGATAAAGGATTAAATTGGAATGTAGGGAAACAATTATTGCCGAATACCCATGAAATATTATTCGGAAAAGAAGTATTTGGTAAATTTTACATTGGTTTAGATAGTGCTGGGTTATTTAGCTTCAGTGGAAATCAATTTAAATCGATTGGTAAAGGAATTCCTTGGTATGCTAAAGTGAGTGATATAATTGGCAAAACAGTTAGATACAGAACAGATGCTACCAGAAACTATTGGTTTTGTGCTACTGACCAAGGTTTATATATCAGTGAAACCGATGGCACTGATTGGAAATTGGTACTTCCAGGACAGTGGAGTACACTACGTTAACGATATTTTCGTTTAGTAGTTATGAAAGTTATTATTACAGCATTTTTTTTTCTATTTTCTCTATTTAGCAGGGCAAATGATTCATTGGTATTAGTGAAATCAATACCCATTGAAGCTCGATTATTTACAACAGACTTGCTAGGCAATTGCTATGTGGTTAAAGAAAATAATTTTTTAATAAAATATAATTCATTAGGCGATAGTGTTGCACAATTTAATGAAGTAAAAAAAGGGAAAGTAACACAAATAGATGCCACCAATCCTTTACGGGTACTATTATATTATGCCGATTTTAATCAAATAATTATTTTAGACAATATGCTTTCAAAAAAAAATGTATTGAAACTAAACACGATAGGCATTTTTAATGCGCCTTGTATTGCCAATTCTATTGATGGGAATATTTGGGTCTATGATCAATCGTCAAATAATTTATTAAAATTAGACAATCAATTAGCCTTGTTGTCGACAAGTAATTTGAGAAACTTTTTTTCAAAGTCCATTGATCCAATATATATGGTAGAACAAGAGCGCAATTTGTTTATTGTCGATACTGTACAAGGTATTTTTAGGTTCGATTTATATGGTTTTTATAATACAACCTATCATTTTAAAACCAAAGAAGTACAATATTTTAATGGATATTTGGTTTATCAACAAATGCCTTCTTTATTTTCATATCAAACACAAACCATTTCAGAAAAAAAAATTTTACTACCCAATCCAGCATCAATTGTGCAAGTAAGAATAGAAAGAAATAAACTATTTATACTTCGTAAAAACACTTTAGAAATTTATGATTTAATTCAATCATAATCGGTTTATTTTTGCACTTCCTATTTTGAAAAAATATTTACTAAACATTCTCTTCATTTTTCCTTTTTTTTTGCAAGCGCAAAATAAAAGTACCATTTCATTTAATGTAAGTGAAATTCCTTATTCACATGTTCACATACGCAAAATCACTTTTTCGGGCAATAATATTACCAAAGAAAAAATTATTATTCGGGATATGAGCATTCAAGAAAAAGACAGTATCCTAACTAAAAATTTAGAAGAAGAAATTATTTATAATCAAGAACGAATTCTTAATCTGCAATTGTTTGCAACTGTAAATTATCAAGTAAACATTGTTGAAAAGGATACTATTGATATAAATTTTTCAGTAACAGAACTATTATATTGGATAGCTAAACCTATGTTTTCATTGGCAGACAGAAATTTTAATGTTTGGTTTAAAGAACAACATTTAGCCTTGAATAGAACCAATTATGGTGGAGAAATTACTCGAAAAAATTTTAGAGGACGGAATGAAGAAATAATAACATCAGTTCAATTGGGGTATAATAAATTTTTCGGGTTTTCTTATAAAATTCCTTACATAGATAAAAATTTAAAACATGGGCTAGGCATTTCGGCATCATACATGACAGGTCGAGAGGTGAATTATGAAACCAAAAAAAATAAATTATTGTTTTATAGAAACGATCAATATCCACATTTAAAAATACAAGGGAAGTTGCATTATTATTATAGAAGAAAATACACTACCATTCATGAAATTCAACTGAGCTATAATCATTATGAAATTACACAAGGGTTATTTGATAAAAATCCTGATTATTTAGATGGTAAAACAAAAATAAAATATTTTGAATTAGCCTACATTCATCAATATAACAATACCAATGTAAGAATTTACCCAACCAAAGGATTGGAGATAAAGACTACCTTATTAAAAAGAGGTTTAGGAATAGATAACGATGTCAATCGGTTTGAATTAATTAATCAAACTTCATTTTTTCAGCCAATTTGGAAAAATATTTCAGCATCCTTCATTTTTAGGGGACGTTTTTCATCACCTCAGCATCAACCCTATTTATTTAATAGAGCATTAGGTTTTAAAAATGATTTTATTAGAGGCTACGAGTATTTTGTAATTGATGGAAGTCATTTCGCTTTATTGAGGGCTAACATTAGGTTCCGATTTGTAGATCAAGTAATTCATCAAAAAATAATCAAATTGTCAAAATATATACCTATTCGAGTGTATGGTAAAATTTACAATGACATTGGATATGTTTATAACAAACATCCTGAAACGAGCTTTTTAAATAATAAATTATTAGATGGGTATGGAGCAGGATTCGATATATTACTATCGTATTATTTAAAATTTAGAATAGAATATAGTTTTAATCATTTAAAACAAAAAGGACTATTTTTACATGGTTCAAAAGAATAAGTTATGCAAATAGCCATCTATAATCGCGCATTAAGTGAAGATGATTTTTCAATCTATAAAAAAATGTTTGAAATACTTTTACGGTATGATATAAAACCTGTAATTTTTGAACCTTTTGTTGAAAAATTAAAAGCGTTTAATTCCTTACCTGACCAATATGAAATATTTTCAGATGTAAAACCATTGACAAATAAAGTGAATTTTTTATTCAGTTTTGGTGGAGATGGCACCTTATTAGATACTGTAAAATATGTTGGGGATAAAAAAATCCCTATTTTAGGAATTAATTTAGGTCGATTAGGTTTTTTAGCGTCTACAAAAATGGAAGAAATAGAATTTGCTATAGATTCTTTACAAAAAGGAGCGTATTTATTAGACAATAGAACACTCATTCATTTAGATGCTAGCATCCCTATTTTTAAAGAATTTCCCTTTGCGTTAAATGAGTTTTCAATACACCGAAAAGACAGCTCATCATTAATAAAAATTCATACATATTTAAATGGAGAATTTTTGTGTACTTACTGGGCAGATGGGTTAATTGTTTCTACACCAACTGGTTCAACAGGTTATTCGTTAAGTTGTGGGGGGCCAATTATTTTTCCTCAAGCCAATAGCTTTGTCATTACACCTGTTGCGCCTCATAATTTAAATGTAAGACCATTGGTAATATCAGACAAGAGTATTGTTTCATTTGAGGTAGAAGGGAGAGCTGAAAACTTTTTATGTACACTAGATTCTCGATCAGAAACGATCGATAGTAGTGTTTCATTAGCCATTCGTAAAGAAAATTTTGATATACAATTGGTACGATTGGAAGGACAGAATTTCTTGCATACACTACAAACCAAATTATATTGGGGTGCAGACAGTAGAAATTAATTCATTTCAATGATGAATAATTTTCAAACCTAATACAAGCAACTAATCACCAACAATAATCGTATAGTTTTCCATTACTGCATTGTAGAGCATTTTTTTACAAGCATGATCAGCAATTTGATGCGCCTCCTCTTTAGAATTTGCTTCAATAGTTAACGTAACATGTTTGCCAATGCGCACGTTTTGAATGGCATTTAATTGTAGTCGATGAAGGCTTTCATTAACTGCTTTTCCTTGTGGGTCCAACAATTCAGTTAATGGCATAATAGTAATGTGAGCTGTAAAAATCATGATTCTGACGGATTATTAGCGAATGATAAAGTAATATAAAGTAAAAATGAAAACGGAATAGCTAAACTTTGTAAAAACGGAATAGCCAATAAGGTTAATGCCAACCAAGTAACTTGTGGCCAATATTTTTTAATTGAAAATTGAGAAAACTTAAGGGTAAATAATTTAAAATGGCTTACCATCAACCAACATAAAACACCAATAATTGAATATAAAATCCAAGGATTTAAAAGAGCGTTTCCAATACCTAAAGGATTTTGCAATACAATAATGGGCAAAGATGCAACAACTAATCCATTTGCAGGAATAGGAACACCTGTAAAATAGGAAGTTGTAGCAGGGGCATTATTAAATTGAGCTAAACGCAAAGCCCCAAAACAAGCCACTAAAAAAGCAGGACTCACAGCCCAAATAGAAATGTCCATGGCCGAAGGAGATTGCATCCAAGCAGACCATAATAATTTCATTAAAATCATGCTGGGTGCTACGCCAAACGAAACCACATCAGCCAAAGAATCTAAATCTTTACCAATAGGCGAAAAAACTTGTAACCATCTAGCGGCCATACCATCAAACAAATCAAAAACAGCAGCAATGAAAATACAAAGACTAGCATAATACACCTGAGAAGTACCACTCACCCAAAATTTCTCCCCATTAAGCTCACCTAAAAAGGGTTGTGCATGCAAAGTAAAAACGATTGCCATACAACCCATAAATAGGTTGCCAAGTGTGAGTATATTAGGTAAGTGTTTCATTTAAAAGAGCAAATATAAGTAAAAAAAGGAAGCTTAGTTTTTAGCTGCATTTAAAATAGTTTCAACTCGTTGATTCCAAGTATGATTTTTCAAAGCAAAGTTTTTAATTTCAGATTGTTTGTCAACAAAATATTGTGCGTTTTCAAAAAGAAAATTAATAGCATTGCTTATTTCATTTGTTGATAAAGGAATTGGAACAACTTTGCCGTAATTTATTTTTTTTATTTCATTGATATATTCTACATCTGTGGACAAAATAGGTTTGCCCATGCCTAATGCTTCATAAAATTTTATAGGAGATAATTGATAAGAAACTATCGTTTTTAATAGAGGAACTAAATTACATGCTTTTACATATTCAATGGCTTCAAGAAACGGCATAGCATCTTTAAATATAATATTATCAGCTAGCTGAAGAGAGTTTACTAAAGAAATGATTTTTTCTTTCATAACTCCATTTCCAATGATGTAGAATAGAATATCTCTTTTGTATTTACTTTCATTTAATCCATTAACAAGTTCTATTAATCCATCCCAAGAAGTTAATGTTCCAACATGTGCAATTACATATTTGTCTAATGGTATATTCAATTTATTTCTAGAAAAAGTAATATCTACATCGGTATTTATTAAATCAATATCAGTTGCATTTGGCACAACTATTACATTGCTTTTAGGTGAAAGAGATAATATGAAATCTTTAATTTTATCAGTCACAGCTACATTCAAATCGCTATTCTCAAAAGCAGCTTTTTCTTGACTACTTACTATTTTTTCTGTAATAAAATTACTTCGTAAAAATGATCCTATTGTCCCCCAAGATTTTTGTTTTGCTAAAAACTTTAATTGATCATTTGTTATATCATTATATTCTAAAACAATTGTGAGTTTTTTTATTTTTAATTTACGAAGCGATAAAATTATTTTATGAGATAAATTCAATGCATAACGATGATAAATAAAAAATTCAGCATCTTTATTTTCTTTAATAATTTTTTTTAATTCAAAAATATAAGCTGCACAATATTTTTTATAAAAAAGTAATTTATTAATAAATCCAGAAGTTGGAGGTTGCAAGCTAGATAAATCAATTTTTTGCAATTCATTTAATGAAAGAAAGCAATCTAAACTACTCCCTATAATGTACTTTTCTGAAAACAATTGAGTATTTAAAAATCCTTTTAATATTCCTTTAGTATGAGTTCCTACAGCACCTTTCTCACAGCTAGCCATTCCACCTATATAAACAAATACTTTCTTATCCATTTTTTTCTAAAACTTTTCAATTAAAGATCCTCCCATCAAAATTCTCCAACTATTATTTTTCACTTCTCCTGCATCTTCAGCCAATATTTTTTTAGATAAAATATTCTCATTTAAAATTTTATTATCAATCAATTTTTCTTTTTGAAATTGAATTTTATCTGAAATTTCTTTTCGTTCCATCCAAGATTTTTGAGGTGGTTCGTAGCCTATTTTATCTTTACGCCAAGCTATTTCTTTTGGTAAAATATCTTGAAAGGTTTCTCTCATAATCCATTTTGTCCATCCATTATTAATTTTCATTGAAGAGGGTAGTGTGAATAAAAAATCGACTAATTCGTGAGATAAAAAAGGCAATCTAACCTCTCTACTATTTGCCATACTATTTCTATCGGCATAACGTAAAAGTTCTTGAAGTCCTTTATTCATAGTGCTTGAATATAAACTATTATTTAAACCAACATGAACATATTTATTTTCAAAACTTTCTTTGTAGTAAGCATTAAAAAAATCTTTATTAAAAAGGGGATCTTTAATTTGCTTTAATTTTTCTTGATGTTTTCGAAGTTGGGATGCGGAGTTTGGAAATACCTGTTTTAGTTTATTTTTCCATCCAGTATTTACTGAAGGATTAATATCACTAGTTGAATACATTTTGTTATATTCATCTAACTCTGTTTTATAAAGCGAAGGATTTGTATTTTTTAATTCATTAAAATAATCGATAAAATATCTATGATATCCTGCCATAATTTCGTCTGCACCTTGACCATCAAGCAAAACAGTAACATTGTTTTGTTTTGCTAATTTCATAACACAAAATTGTGCATAAATGCTAGCACTTGTAAATGGTTCCTCTTGATGGTAAATGACTTTATCAATATCATTAATTAAACCATCATCGTTTGGTGTAACAAAAAAGGGTTCAACATTTGTAGAGTTAATCACAAAATCCATGAACTGGCGCTCATCTTTTTTATAACCTGGAAAAACGGCACTAAACGTATTTTGTTTTTGGATAGTTCCCAATTTAAATTCATCAATAATTTTTACTACTAATGAAGAATCTAAACCTCCACTCAAACTACTTCCTATAGTAACATCACTTCTTAATCTTCTTTTCACTGATGTAGTAAAAAGTTCTCTAAATTGAGTCTTCGCTTCCTCAATACTTATTGAATAATTAATATTTTTCCAATTTATATCATAATAAGGTTGAATAGAAATTTCTAGTGAATTCAAATTAATTTTTAAAAAATGGGAGTGTGGCAAACGAATACAGTTCTTAAAATGTGTTTCAGTTCTATCATTTGGATTTTCTGTAAAGCCATACGACAAATAATTAAACAACATTTTGTTATTTACTTCTTTAGCAATTCCTCCGGCCCAAAGGCATTTCATTTCACTGCCAAATAAAAAATACTTTCCTTTTTCGTAGCTATAAAAAAAAGGTTTTTCTCCAAAACGATCTCTTGCACAAAAAACATTATTTTCTTGCGCATCATAAATCACAAACGAAAACATACCATCCAACAATTGCAAGCAATTTTCTTTATCTCGGTCATACAAAGCCATTAAAACTTCGGTATCGCTTTGTGTTTTAAATGTATAACCTTGTTTTACTAATGTTTCTTTTAATTCAATATAGTTATAAATTTCTCCATTAAATACAATAGAGTATCGTCCTAAATAATGCATGGGTTGGTCTGCTTCATGGCTTAAATCAATAATTGACAATCGTCTGTGTCCTAAACCTACTTGTCCATCAGCAGAAATCCATTGACCATCACCATCTGGGCCACGATGCTCAATGATGTCCGTCATTTTTTTTAGCCTGTCTATTGTAAGTTCAGAAGTGTCTTTTGTAATTATGCCAGCAATTCCACACATTAATCGAAAAAATATTTATTTGTCAAATTTAGAAAAAAATAATGAGCCCTTTCTATAAATTTTGTGAGATTAACGTTGTAATTTCTTTAGCAGCTTGTCCATCACCATACACCTTGTCTACATATGCACCTGGTTTTTCAGTAATGGCTTTTTTAATTTGAGATAAATCATCAAAAATTAACGTATTCCAACCATTCACTAATGTTTCAGTCCATTCAGTTTCGCTACGAAGCGTAATACATTTTTTACCTAAAATATACGCCTCTTTTTGAATGCCACCACTGTCTGTAATTACGCAATCACAATATTTTTGATACGAAACACTGTCAGCATAACTCATAGGCGGAATAAAACTAATATTCGGAAAATCACTTTCGCTCATTCCAAAACCTTTCAAACGGGCCACCGTTCTTGGATGAATAGAGAAAACGACTTTTTTATCTAAATCATTTAAAATAGTCAAAATACTTTTCAAACGAGCATCTTCGTCCGTGTTGTATGGTCTGTGAATGGTTACAAAATAATACGGTTCAGTCAATAAAGGTTGCACGGTAGGTTCAATCAATTTAATCATATCACACATCACATCTCCACATCTATATATATGGTTATGTGTAATGCCTTCTTTTTTCAAATTTTCAATCGCGCCATCTGTTGGGCAAAATAATAATTTTGAAAACTCATCAGCCACAATTCTATTTATCTCTTCGGGCATTTCTCTGTTAAAACTTCTCAATCCAGCCTCAATATGAATAATTGGAATGTGCATTTTTGCACCTACCAAAGCACCTGCTAACGTTGAGTTGGTGTCACCATAAACCAAAATAGCATCAGGTTTTTCGGCCATACAAACTTTTTCAATTTCAGTCATCATAATGCCCGTTTGCTCACCTTGAGGTTTGCTACCACCAATATCAAACTTAAAATCAGGCTTAGGAATATTTAATTCATTAAAAAAAATGGCGCTCATATTTTCATCATAGT
>CANHNT010000003.1 GCA_947461985.1 Bacteroidota bacterium
ATATAAAAATTTCTACCATGAATTATATCCAATGCAATTTGAAGATCCATTATTTCATATTCATTTGAATGTAGATTATCCGTTTAATTTAACTGGAATTTTATATTTTCCTAAATTATCGAACGACTTGCAATTGCAAAAAGATAAAATTCAATTATATCAAAATCAAGTGTTTGTAACTGATAGTGTTGAAGGCATAGTACCTGAATTTTTAACCATGTTAAAAGGGGTCATTGATTCTCCAGATATTCCGTTAAATGTATCTCGTTCGTATTTGCAGGCAGACGGAAATGTGAAGAAAATTTCTAATCACATCATCAAAAAAGTATCAGATAAATTAAAATCATTGTTTACAGAAAATCGTGCAGACTATGAAGAAAAATGGAACGATATAAAAGTGGTATTAGAGTATGGAATGCTTTCTGAACCTAAGTTCTACGAAAAAGGAGGTGAGTTTTTCTTATATCCAACGGTTGATAATACCTATTTCACGTTAGCAGAATTAAAAGAAAAAATTGTTATCAATCAAACAGATAAAGACAATAAATTAGTGGTTTTATATGCTGCTAATAAAGATGCACAACATGCCTACATTCAAGCTGCAAAAGACAAAGGTTATGAAGTGTTGTTGTTAGATTCTCCAATCGTTTCACACCTTATCCAAAAGTTAGAAAGTGAGAATGAAGGATTGACATTCGTTCGGGTTGATTCGGATCATGTTGATAATTTAATTAAGAAAAACGAGGACAAAATTTCTGTATTAAACGACGAAGAAAAAGATAAATTAAAAGGCATTATAGAAACGTATATTCAAAAAGAAAAGTTCACGGTGCAATTGCAAGCAATGGATAGCAATCAATTGCCAATCATGATTACACAGCCTGAATTTATGCGTCGTATGAAAGAAATGAGTGCATCGGGTGGTGGTATGTTTGGAATGGGTAAAATGCCTGAAATTTATAACTTAGTAGTGAATACCAACCACGAATTAGCGAATCAAATTTTGAATAACTCGGACACCGCTGTACAAGAAAAATTAGTGAAACAAGCGGTAGATTTAGCAAAACTATCTCAAAATTTATTGCAAGGTGAAGAGCTAACTGCATTTGTAAAACGCAGTTTTGAATTGATGAATTAATTCAATAAAATTTAAATAATAGAAAAGAGAACTTCGGTTCTCTTTTTTTATTTTTTGAAACCAGCTTTTGTAACATCGTGCATCGAATTTGCGCCTGTTCCGTTATTCGGAATCGCACACTTCAACGACACGTACTTTTTTCAACAATAATAAATACGATTAATACAAAACATCTTTTTTTGGAAATTAACAATATTCAATTACATTTGCACCGGCAAGTCTTATACGACCAGCTCCTGCTAATCCTCCAGGGTGGGAACGCAGCAAAGGTACGTGGTTGTAGCGGTGCGATATAAGTAACTTGCCATTTTTTTCCCCTTTTATTTAATTATTATAAGTTTTTAATCATCATTTTTTCAAATTGAGATTTGGTAATGATTTTTAATTTTTTAAACTTATTTTCCAACGAGCTTTTTTGTGATAAAATATGTTTGTCACCACTAGTAACAAATCCACTGTTAGTTTGTAATGCTAACGCAATTATATAATTATCGGCATTGTCGTTAGGAATATAATTTTTTATTGGATAATTAAGTTTTGTATAAATGCTAATTGCTTTAATAGATTTAATGGTATTGGTAATATTTACTTTATAAGGCTTTAGGTGCTCATAATTAAAAACACGAATCAACTCAATAAATAATTCATCACATGAATAAATAATAATATTGTTATTTTTGATAATATTAAATAAGTCATTTTGTTTTTAGTTGATGAAATAACTTATGTAAATATTTGTGTCTAAAACAAATTTATTTACCCTCATTTTGTTTTCTTGATTTATGTTTTATAGCATCTACTTGAGCCATAGTAAGTGGTTTCAAGTTATCTACACGAATATATTTTTTATTTTCATGCAGAAGTTTTGCAGCATTCATTTGAGCTAAAAACATTAATTGTTCCTCTTTCGTCAATTTTTCTGCTATTTCAACTATTTGCTCAATCGTATTGTTTTCTGTAAATACAAGTGTCATTTTTAAAAATTCTGTTATAACAAAGATAAACCTTATCTTTTATTTGCGCCAAACTAAAAAAATAAATTGAATTGCAATACCTTTGCATTCATTAAAACATATTTTCATGAAATTTTTTATCGATACAGCTAATTTAGCTCAAATCAAAGAAGCCAATGACCTTGGTATTTTAGACGGTGTAACTACCAACCCTTCATTAATGGCTAAAGAAGGCATTCAAGGAACTGAAGCCGTTTTAAAACATTATAAAGACATTTGCGACATTGTAAAAATGCCCGTTAGTGCCGAAGTAATTTCTACAGACTTTGAAGGAATGATTGAAGAGGGCAAAAAATTAGCTGCCTTAGATCCTCATATTGTCGTAAAAGTGCCAATGATTAAAGAAGGGATTAAAGCAATTAAATGGTTTACTGACAATGGAATTAAAACCAATTGCACATTGGTTTTTAGTGCTGGCCAGGCAATATTGGCGGCTAAAGCAGGTGCTACTTATGTCTCTCCATTTATTGGTCGTATTGACGATGGTAATTGGGATGGAGTTGAATTGATTGAACAAATTTCTCATATTTATAACACACAAGGTTTCAAAACACTCATTTTAGCAGCTTCTATTCGTACTTCATTGCACATTGTAAAGTGTGCCGAAGCAGGTGCTGATGTGTGTACTTGTCCGTTGTCAAGCATATTAGGATTATTAAAACACCCGTTGACAGATATCGGTTTAGCACAATTTTTAGAAGATGCTAAAAAGTTTGCCTAAAGCCTTCCTGATTTAACGTAAAGAATAATAAAAAACGCAAAGAATTTTTTCTTTGCGTTTTTTTATTGACTAAAATGAATATCAAAAAAATAGAAAAATAAGTACCAATATTTTACCTAAAATGAAAATTTCATACTTCCGAAAATGCCAAAACGCCTAATTTGAGAATCGTTGGTTGGAGTTCTGTAAGGCAATATTCTCCAAACGAAATCAATGCGAAGTACTTTTAAAATATTTTCTACTCCGGTGCCAACCTCTAAATAAGGACTTTTAGAAAGCGTTTGAAAAGCATACCCTTTGTTTAAATTTATTAATTGATTGGATTTGCTTAAACCTCCATAAACTGTTTTTGCATTCCAAAAGCACCTAATTTTCATTTTTTCAACGTAAGGAATATATTTAAAAAATAAGCTCCCCATGTTGTGTTCCAAAATAATTCCTGCATATTTATCGCTGATATATTCATATCGATACATCATATTAAAAGCGCGATTATTATAATAATAAAATTCATTGCCAGGATGTACTTCTAAAATAGAGTAGGGCACATTGCCCATAATTCGTCCAGCAAAAATATTGTAATAAAGAGATCCAAAATGCTTTAAAGCTTGATTGTCAGATATTGACAATCGTATTTTTTGATAACGATATTGACCTCCAAGCATACTTTTTATTCCGATGCCTCCATATAATTTTATTAATGGATATTGTGTACCTAAACTTGTTCTGTAATAGTTTCCTTCAACAAATTCTTCTTTAAAAGCAAATCTAAGATCTAAGCCAATTTCAGATGTTTGAATAGAGTTACTATTAGCTTCTTTAATTTGCGATAATATTTCTGTTGAAGGTAGAGGAGAATAAGGGGTAAATGTTTTTCTTTCAAACGATAGTAAATGGCTAAAACCGCTGTAGTAACTATTAAAAAATTCGATGCGTTGTTTATCTACAAATGCTAATTTCCAAGGTATATTTTTCTTTCTTCCAATGGATGAAAAAATATTGTCTATCGATCTTGTTTCGTCGTATGGATTGGTATTGTTTTCTAAATCATGTTTCACTTCTGCAAATACATACATTCTTGGTTTTCGTTTTAAAATCCACAATGCACTTCCATAATATTTAAACCGATCATCTTTAGTGCCATAAGCAACATAACCTTTTAAATAAATATTTTTAAATAATTTAGGCGTTGTGCCAATTGAAAATCTAAATCTTGGTCCTTCCACAGTATTATTGCTGTACGAATAATAAAATGAACCTAACTCTATCGGTCCAAATTCTTTAATTCCTGAGGTCAAAAAATAAACACCATTATAATATTTTTTATAGATAGGCAAATTTTGAATCGTGTCTATCATTTTATAAATGGCTTTTTCATTTTTAGACAATGAGTCGTGCCGAACTTCATTCCAATAATTCTCATTTCTGTTTAAAGCGTCTTTATCAATTTTAGTATCATCTTTATTTTCTTTACTGTTCACAACATCTTCGATACTTTTGCTATTAACAACTATGTTTTTATATGTAGTGGTTTTTCTTCCTAAAAAACCAGCAATTTTGTCGCCCTGTGGAGGTAAAAAATCTACGAAATATTTATCTTTTGTGAGAAACCAAAGGGTATCTTCAAAGTTGGTAAACTCTTGCAACATGGTGACTTTATTTACCCAATTAATATTTTGTTCTTTCGTCACAATCATATTAATTTTTTGAATAGCATAATCCGTATCATGTATCCAGCAGTCACCATTAAATGTATGTTCACCATTTCTTTTTGGAGTAAACGCTACATGATAACAGGTTTTGTTGTTTATAATTTGGGTATCTACAATTTCGTATCTATAAAATAATGGAGCATCATTTGCAATAGGACTTATGAAATTGATATTAAAAATAGAAATGGCATTTTCATACACATTGATGTTTTGATACATTGAACCTAACATTTTAGAAACACTTTCATTTTTGTAACCCGAAATTCGAGAACCTTTAATAAATTCTTTTGTTTTTTTAGGTTTTTTTTGATAATAAAAATCTGAAATAGTTTCTGTTAAAAATAAGGGCAAAAAAGGTTTTTCTTCACTTGATGAGTCAATGAAATTTTGTACAAAATTGAAATTTTTCAATATGCCATTTTCTTTAAATGACTTTTTAGGTATTTTATTAATATCAATTTCTAGTTTGTTATAAACTTCGTAACTATAATTAGTTGCTTTATCATAATTATTCAAATATTTATTTTTAATAACTTTTTTTATTAAAGTTAATCCAGGGTTTTTATCATATTTAAATACAAAATTTTTCATTTGAATAGAAGATCTTTCCATTTCAATTTGATAAAAAGATTTTTCTTTAGACGGGTCTAATAACACATATTTTTTACCATACCCAATGCTTGAAACAATCATGGTATCCAAATTTCCTTCATTTGAAATAAATGTAAATTTCCCATCAATATTAGCTCTTGTTCCTTTATTTGAATGCGAAAAAGAAATGGTTGCAAAAGAAAGTGGTTCAGAAGTGGTGAAGTCTTTTATAATGCCTTCTATAATTATTTTTTTCTGCGTCGAATGAACAGTATCACTTGCCGGTATTGATTTTAAAGTATCAATTTTAGAAACGATTGAATCAGTTTTTATAATAGAAGTGTCTACAATTTGAGAAAATACAATAGCAGGAAATAGTAGGAATAAAAGGAGTAGGTTTTTTTTCATGTTTTTTAAAAATCAGTAGCTAATGAAAAATGTAACATCGGTTTTTTGCCACCATTTACTCTCCAAGCAAAGTCGGTTCGTATAAAGTATCCCAGTATTTTTGATCTTATTCCTGTGCCATAACCTAAAGCAAAAGAATTGTCTATGTATACCAGTACTCCCTTATCGGCACTTCCATAAATTGATTGGCTCAATACATTTTTAGCAGTTGGATAAAAGCCTTTCCAAGCAGTACCAAAATCTGCAAATAAAATACATTGTAAATTTCTAACAAAACCCGACTTAATGTTTTTCTTAAAAAATGTATTGTAAATGGGGAGTCTAAATTCTTCATTAAAAATTAAATAACTGCTGCCATTTAAAAAACCATCTTGATAACCTCTCAAATTAGTAGACTTGGCTTGAAAAGCATAATTTTCTGAAAAGTCAACTGCTGTATTCGCTTCTTGTTTCGGGCTTAAATCATTATCAATGCCACCTAATTTATAAATAACTTTTGCATTGCCAATGCTGTGGGCTCCCACTAATCGATGAGCAAAAATAATGTTTTTATAAATGGTTGAATATTTTCTAGCATCATATCCAATATTAAAAAAACTTTTTTTATCGTCTGTTAGTTTTTGCTGAAATTCAGCAAAAAATTTATATCGACTTCCTTTGCGAATATTAATTAATGCAGGCATGGAGTTGTCGTAAATAAATTCAACACGATTAATTGTCCAAAGTTGTTTTATAACGGGTTTTTCTAAACTAACCTTTTCGAGCGACAGTGTTTCTTTTCTATCATATCTAATTCCAGAGTAAAAATGAATACTTTTTAAGATGCTGAAAGGGTAGGTTATTTTAGCTTGTAAAAATTCTAATTTGTTTTTTAAAACAAAATTAGGTTCTATCCTTGTGATGTCTTCTTGAATACTTTGTTCTCCGTGATGATAATATAATAATTCCCAATCCGTTCTTCTTCTGTAATTATTAAATTTAAAAAAGTAATCTTTTGAGTTTAAGTTGACTCCTAATCTTGCACCGCCTGTAAGTTTATAATCTTCTAAAATGTCAGTTAGGGTAGAAGTTAAAAAGCCCGATAAGGATGGGTTTTGATATCCCTGATTGGTTGCTCCAAAAACCTGATATCGAGTAAAAAGCAAGGTGTTGTCTAAGGTAGTTTGTAAAAAATCAGGTGTAAATGTTGTTTTGTATTTATAGGTTTTTAACTTGTTTACAGCTTCTGTATATACTTCATATCGTTTCCCTGTATTGTTTTTTTGTTTTTTACTTTCTGTAAAAATAGCATTCAACATTGTTGAAGAGCTGTCGTTATCAAAAGGAGTTTCATATTCCGAAAAAAGAACTTCATTCAATTTTAAATCCTCTTTTTGTAGGGTATCTTCTTTTCCTAAATTTTGAAAATTAATGTTTTCTTTCTCTCTTTTTGAAAAGTCGCTGCTGTAAATGATGTATTCATTGTTTGCTTTACTTAATTCAATTACACTTGCCGAATTTTGAATGTACTCTTGCTTTAAGGTATTGTAATGCAGGGGTGCATTTTGTATGACATCAAACGTGTCATATTTATCACTTCTCTTTTGTGATTTTATGGTTTTTCTGACCAATGTGTTTCCTTCGTTGGTTAAATAACTGATCTCTTCTGTTCCCCATTGCATCGGAAATTTTATTTCAGTTTCGGTGTTGCTTAATTGGATTAAATTATTGCCTTTTGAAGGCTGATATAAAAACAAATTAAATTGGTCATTAAACGCATCACTTTTTGCATTCTCACCAATATAGGTTGATGTTCTGTTGGATAAAAATAAGATTCCAGAATAATTCATATTGTTAACTACCACTGGATTTTTGTCGTCAAATAAATCATTGGTAATATTTTCAATTCGGTTATTGCTTAAGGATAATTTAAATAAATCGCTAGCCCCTTTTTTTATACCCGTAATGGCGACCGAGTTGTCATCATTCATAAAACACATTCCCGTTATTCTATCTATTTTAGAACGAGTAATAATTTTATTTTGCATTTTTCGTTCACCTGTAGTGTAAATTCTTATGTTGAGCTGATTTTTTTTCATGTATAAAATAGCTACCTTTCTTCCACTTGGACTCCAGCTGATTAATGGATAATCGGGGTCGGCTAATTCTTGCATGGCTCTAACGCCTCCATCTATAATTGTATTTGTTTTTTGATATTTTACATTATATAATTTAATTGAATATTGGCCATCTTTTTTTTCTACATAAGCAATATCTTTTCCTGATGGTGAAACTGCAATGTTCGAATATGTCGCTTCTTTTTTAAGTTTAATAGTTGCCAATACGGTTCGAATAGAATCGTTGCTTGATAAATTTTCAGTTGCATTAGTTTCATAAAAAGACTTCCATTCAGACGATATTTCTTTATACGGTTTTTTAAAAACAATTTGTAATGAACTTTGGATGCTTTTTCGATATCTTGTTAGATAAAGTAAATTAGAAATTTGATTTTCACCATATTGTAACGCAATAAATCGCCAAAAAGAATGACCAATTAATGTGGCATTTAAGTTGGCAATGCCATCAATATCAGCTTTCGGTTTTTGATGAATTAAATTGGAAACTTCTGCTTGCATTTCGGGCGTCCATTCGTTGGCGATATAGGATACATAGCCCAAAGTATACCATTCGGAAAGGTTCATTTTTATGGCATTCTTCACAATTTCTTTGATGTTGTCGCCAAAAAGCATATTGTCCTTAATTACACTCGAAATGCCTTTGATAATTTGCTGTTTTAAATGATTGTGATCTCCATCAAAATAAACAGGAATATTTTCACCAATAATTTCTATTTTGCCACTGTTGGCATCATTTATATTTTCGTTTTTTCTACCAATATTGGTTTGTCTGTAATCACTAAAAGAATTATAAATAATAATATTTAATTTTTTATTTAGTCTGCCACCCATCATATATACAATGTGTTGCAGTTCTGATTCAGCCATTTTCAATGCATAGCGTGCGTTGGCTTTACCTTGATCGTAATAAAAAGTTCTAAAATTGGTGCTGTCAAAATAATTCCATTCAAAGGTTCGATATTGAACCCTATTTTGACCATATTGCTCCCATGACGCTTGTGCGAACATAAATTTCGTCATCAATAAACATAGAAATAATATAAATGTCTTTTTTTTCATTTTGGGTACAATAAATTGTATTTGTATAAAATTAAAAATACTATTTTTATTAGTAAATAAATGAAACCAATTTGTTATTTCGGTAAAAACAATATTTTACCATTTTTTCTTATTTAAATAAATAATTTTGCAACATGATAAATATTCAAAAATTTACGTTTAATCCTTTTCAAGAAAATACGTATATTATATACAATGAAGATAAAAAAGCAATTATTATTGATCCTGGAATGTATGAGCCCAATGAGTTTAAACAATTTTTTAAATTTATAGAACAACATGAGTTAGAGCCAGTTATGTTGCTTAATACCCACACGCACCTTGATCATGTTTTTGGGAATGCCAAGGTGTTAAATCAATATCAAATACCTTTTGGTTTTCATGAATTAGATAAAGTTGTTTTTGATAATGCCAATACAGTAGGTTTAATGTATGGAATGACGGTTGAAAAATCACCTGAACCCACATTTTATATTCATGAAAATGAAACTATTCAATTAGGAAAAGATTCATTTAAAATATTACTAACGCCTGGGCACTCACCTGGGTCGGTTTGTTTTTACAATCAAGCTCAAAATATAGTTATTTCAGGAGATGTATTGTTTCAACAAAGTATAGGCAGGACCGATTTGCCCGGTGGAAATTATGAAACCTTAATGAATAGTATTCATGCTGAATTA
The DNA here is from genome assembly GCA_947461985.1 of Bacteroidota bacterium. Taxonomy (GTDB): domain Bacteria; phylum Bacteroidota; class Bacteroidia; order Chitinophagales; family Chitinophagaceae; genus OLB11. The sequence goes on from CANHNT010000003.1 coordinate 9,440, forward strand.
ATGGCGCTGCCCAATGAAACCATTGTTTACAGTGGGCATGGTCCTGAAACAACAATTGGAAGTGAACGCATGAATAATCCGTTTTTAACAATGAGGTAATTGCTATCAATTAAAGGAAATACATTGTACCCAAGATTAACTAAATGGAGCCAATATTTGCTATGGTTTTTTACTACTTTAAAAGATTTAAAACGATATTGATATCTCTAAAGAATCAATTGGTATTTATGTATTGCAAATAAGAGCAAATAATTAGTTACAAACGACCAAATTTAAAAAGTTGTAGACTAACTAACGTCAAGGCTACTTTTTCCGTCAGATAAGTTGGAGAAATTAATTACAATTACTATATTCATATCTCAAAGCCATGAAGCGACTATTTATTATATTTTTTTGTTCATTTTTTTTAAATGAAATTAATGCACAAACTATTTTAAGCATTACCAATAGTCCGTTGGATACAGTAGATTGTAATCAAAATTGCTATTGGGTTCATGCAAATTACATGAAGCCTAAATTAACCACTTCTTATGTGGTCTCTAGTATTCCGTTTAATCCTGTAAGTATAACGGGCACTACAATAGCTTTAGCCGATGATAAATTTTCGGGTGCAATTCCTATTGGTTTCGATTTTTGTTTTTATGGGAATGTTTATTCCAACGTATATATTAGTGCAAATGGGCATTTGTCGTTTAATGCTAACTATGCCAGTGCTAGTTGCACATTTGATACCAAAAAACCTATGCCATTTTATAATTCAACTTATCCCGATAATTCAATATTTTGCCCATTTACAGATAGTTATACGTTGGCTGGAGGTACCATAAAATATGCCACTGTAGGCACTCAACCTTTCAGAAAATTTGTAGTTTCTTACAATTCAATTCCCTATTTTGGAGTTTGCAGTGGAGCCCCATCTACTTTTCAATGTATTTTAAATGAAACAAGCAATATTATTGAATGTCATATTATCAATAAATCGACCTGTAATGCAGACACGTCCAATTATTTAAATTACGCTACGTTAGGGATTCAAAGCATAGGTGCAAATAATTTTGTAACGGCTCCCGGAAAAAATGCTTCTATTTGGAATGCCAATAATCAAGCTTGGCAATTTTTACCCAATGGCGCAATAGGGTATACATTAAAGTGGTATGAAAATAATTTATTGGTAAGCACCAATACAGATTCGGTTTCTGTTTGTGGATTGTTTCCTAAAAAAATAGTTGCAAAATTAACGTTGAGTTGCCCCAATAAAATGTATGAAGATTCAATTCATTTAGTAAAATTTATACCCAAATTGGATAGTGTAAAATTCATTAATACAAGCTGTAAAAATACTTGGAATGGCATTATCACCGTTTTTGCTAGTTCATTTAATCCTCCCATTACGTATTCATTAAATGCAGGAACTTTTGTAAGCAATAATGTATTTAATAATGCACATTATGGCAGCAACAGTGTGCGCATAAAAGATGCCAATGGTTGTATAAAAGATACTGTAATTATATTAGGAACATTTTCTACTTTAACAGCTCATATAGATTCCTTTAAACATCCAAATTGCCCTATTAACAATGGAAAAATAGTTGGCTCTGCTTCAGGAGGTGTTCCTCCCTATACTTATCAATGGACAGGAGGAGCCTCAGGTACATCGATTAATAATTTAGGACCAGGCATTTATTATTTCACAGTGATTGATGCCAATGGATGTAGAGACAGTACTGGCATAACATTAGTTTGGGATAGTTTGCCGAATGTGAATGTCATTTTATCTAAAGCCGTGTGTGGAAATTCATCTGGAGTTATAGACATTACTCCTTACAGTGGAACTCCTCCCTATACGTACTCTTGGAGCAATGGGGCTATCACACAAGACATAAATAATCTTTCAGCTGGTACATATACGGTTACCATTTCAGATGTAAACGGTTGTTCTAAAGAAAAGAGCTATACCATTTACGACACATTAAATATGCAAATTGTTTTTTCAAATATTGTTCATACTAAATGTGGATTAAATAATGGAAAAGCTACTATTATAGCTACTTCTGGTATGCCACCCATTCAATATTTATGGAGTAATGGCAATGCATCACTGAATGCTACAAATTTGAGTGCAGGTGCTCAATTTGTTACTGTTGTTGATGGCAATGGTTGCACAAGAAGTGATACCACAACAATAAATAATTCATTGGCATTGGCTATTCAGTTTTTGCCAGCCAATTCGTTTTGTGACAGTGCCAATGGTTTAATTAACAGCATTGTTTCCAATGGAACGGGTACCTTACAATATAGTTGGAGCACTGGGGAAATTACCAATAGCATTCATCAATTGACTCCTCAAGATTATTGGTTAAAAGTAACGGATAGTATAGGTTGCGAAGCCATTGATACTGTAACCATTAAAGATGATGGCGTGCCGCATTTGAAAGTAGTACAATATATTCCTCCTCTTTGTAAAGGAGATACAACAGGTCAATTGACTTTATACGGAATAAGCGGCGTAGCACCCTACAAATATTCGTTCGACGGAATTGTTTTTTCTGCAACCGCTCAATTGTCAAATTTTTCGGCTGGTACCTATACTATTTTTATACGTGATGCCAATTCTTGTATTTCAGATACGGTGATCACTTTTCCTGAGGGCCAAGATATTTTAATCACCAATACGCAACCCGATTCTGTAATTTGTTATGATGATAAAACATCGGAATTTTCAGTCAGTGCCTCTTTAGGAAATCCTCCCTATTTATGGAGTATCAATAACAGCCCATTTTCTAACAATACGCTCTTTACTAATTTGGCTCAAGGAATATATACAATACAAGTTGTTGATGGGAAAAATTGCAAATCCACAAAAAATATTATCGTACATGGCCCTTTTATACCATTAAATGCAACATTAAAAACTACAGATATTGCTTGCTATGAAGAAATGACAGGCAAACTAGAAGCTGAAATTTCGGGGGGATGGCAACCACTTACTTTTACCTGGTCACATGTAAATTCGTTATTTTTATTTTTAGATAAGCAAAAGCAAGGTGTTTATTCTATAAAAGTGACCGATCAAAAAGGGTGTGTTTTTATTGCATCAGATACCATTCAACAAACCTATTGTTGCAACAGTTATTTGCCTAATACATTTACCCCTAACGGAGATGGATTAAATGATGTGTTTAAAGCAATTACACCCAATAAAGATATTTCAGAATTTTCTTTAAAAATATTTAATAGATGGGGGCAAGAAGTTTTTTCAACTAAAGAAATAACAGCAGGCTGGGATGGACGAATAAAAGGAGTAGATGCCAATATGGACTCCTATTATTTTGTAATGGTATATAATTGCACACATTCTAAAGAACAACTTATGCGTAAAGGCGATGTGTTGTTGTTGAGATAAATTTAGCGGATTTAAATAATTACAGAAAACGCTATTTTAATTCACAAGATGCTCAAAAAGAGGGCTTCTTTTTTAAAGGAGGTTTTCTATGCTCATCGAATGGAGGTGGAGGTGGTGGAGGAGCATTTTTAAATTCAGCCTCAGTAATAAAACCATCTTTATTGTTATCAATTTTGTTAAAGCGTATTTTTAAAGGACCTTTTACTTCTTCGATAGAAATTTTTTGGTCATTATTGGCATCAAACTTACTTAACATTTCAGAAAATACGGGTGGTTTTTTTCTTGTAACAAAAGGCTTTCCATCAATGTTAGTATTGTGATTTTCCGAAATACCTTGTTCAGATTTGCAACTAATCCATAATACTAAAATACCTCCTACACAATAAGTGAAAACTAATTTATTCATTTTTTTATTTCTTGGCGTAAATATATTTAATTTGACCTAAAAAAAATATATAAAAATTAAGTTCAAGTAGCTAATCCCTTTTGTATTGATTTACTAGATTAAAGGTGTTTTTTATTAATAATATTTCATTTCTTCAACGTTAATGCCTCTTTGCCTTTTAAAGAATCTTAGCATTAAAAAATGGCAATCAACCCAATTTTATAGTAACATTAAAAACTAACGAAAGTTAAACCACAGTGAATCAAAAACCGGTTTTTTACTCAAAGATGAAATTCAAAAAATGGATATTCGATAATCATCTACTCGAAGCAACTTTTCAACTTTTCCACAACCTATTAAATTAGGGCTTTCTGACGTTGTCAAATTAGTAAATAAGTATTACTTTCGCACAAAATTTAAAAACACCATTATGTCTGGTCAATTAAAAGAAGTCCGTTTACGTATTAAATCTGTTGGAACTACGCAACAAATCACAAAAGCCATGAAAATGGTGAGTGCTGCAAAACTTCGTAGAGCGCAAGATGCGATTACGCAAATGCGCCCTTATGCTGTGAAGCTGAAAGAAATGTTGGAAAACATTATTGGAAGTGTCGACGGCAATGTAGGTGGTGGATTGAACGTAGTGCGCCCAATTGAAAAAGTCTTGATTATTGTGGTAACGAGCGATAGAGGTTTATGTGGAGGTTTCAATGCCAACTCTATTAAATTAGCGAAAAGTACCATAGAAAATAATTACAAAACCCAACACGAAAAAGGAAATGTAACTATTTTGCCTTTGGGTAAAAAAGGGTACGAAAACTTTGAACGCAATGGTTTTCCTTTGATTGATAATTATTGGAATGTATTTTCTGATTTGACATTTGAAAATGTAAAAAGAGCTGCTCAACACGTAAGAACTGCCTTTGTAAATAAAGAATTTGATCGAGTGGATTTAATTTATAGTCGTTTTGTGAATGCTGCAACACAAGAGTTTGTGTGTGAGCAACATTTACCAATTGAAAAAACAAAATCGACAAAAACAACATCAACAGCTAACAACGACTTCATTTTTGAACCTTCTAAAGAAGTGTTGATTGATGAATTGATGCCAAAAATTTTAAATACTCAAATTTTTAAAGGGGTATTAGATAGCAATGCTTCTGAACATGGTGCTCGTATGACGGCTATGGATAAAGCAACAGAGAATGCAGAAGAAATGTTGCGTTCATTGCGTATTTCTTACAACCGTGCTCGTCAAGCAGCTATTACAACTGAGTTGACTGAGATTGTAAGTGGTGCTGCAGCATTAGAAGGTTAATTAATTTGCCAATTGGCTGAATAATAAAAATAGTATAAAGACAATTTGTTCAATGAATAAATTGTCTTTTTTTATGAATTAAAAATGAAATTAAAATTAAACGTTTTTTCATATAATTAAATTAAAAATGACCACTAAATTAGTGGTCATTTTATAATAAATAGATTTTTATTTTTCTTACGCCATTTTCTTTTGCAAATTAGCATCTAAGGCATCTAAAAATTCTTCAGTGTAAACATAATGTTCGCCATGATTTACTTTGTTACCATGAATACAAACAGCTAAATCTTTAGTCATAATGCCACTTTCAACGGTTTCAATACAAACTGCTTCTAAGTGATTACAGAAGTCTATTAATGCTTGATTATCGTCTAATTTTCCTCTGAATGCTAAGCCACGAGTCCATGCAAAAATAGAGGCAATTGGATTAGTACTTGTTGGTTTTCCTGCTTGATGCGCACGATAATGACGAGTTACTGTACCATGTGCAGCTTCTGCTTCCATAATTTTTCCATCAGGAGTAATTAATACAGATGTCATTAAACCTAAAGAACCAAAGCCTTGCGCAACGGTATCACTTTGAACGTCGCCGTCATAGTTTTTACAAGCCCACACAAAATTGCCATGCCACTTCAATGCCGATGCAACCATGTCATCAATTAAACGATGTTCGTAAGTAATGCCTGCTTCAATGTATAATGAGGCAAATTCATTTTGATACACTTCTTCAAAAATATCTTTAAAACGACCATCATATTTTTTCAAAATGGTATTTTTGGTAGATAAATATAATGGCCATTTTTTACTCAATGCCATATTGAAACAACTACGAGCAAAACCGTATATACTGTCATCTGTATTGTACATACACAATGCTACGCCATCACCTTTGTAATTATAAACTTCAAAGGTTTGTGCTTCTCCACCTTCTTCAGGAGTGAATGTCATTGTTAATTTTCCTTTTCCTTTAATAACCGTGTCGGTTGCACGATATTGATCTCCAAATGCATGACGACCAACAATAATAGGGGCTGTCCAGTTTGGAACTAAACGAGGTACATTTTTCATTACGATAGGCTCACGAAAAACGGTCCCATCTAAAATATTCCGAATCGTTCCGTTAGGTGATTTCCACATTTGTTTAAGGTTGAACTCTTTTACGCGCTCTTCATCAGGCGTAATGGTTGCACACTTAATGCCCACACCACAAGCTTTTACTGCATTGGCACAATCAATTGTGATTTGGTCATTTGTTTCATCCCGTTTCTCAATACCTAAATCGTAATATTGAATTGGTACTTCAACATAAGGAAGAATTAATTTTTCTTTGATGAATTTCCAGATAATTCTGGTCATTTCATCACCATCTATCTCAACAACTGGGTTGTTTACTACTATTTTTGACATATTAATACTATTATTTAAAATTAAAATGCAAATGTAATCGTTTCAATTGCATTTAGATAATACGTTTATATATTTTTTATTCCAAAACGATTTGCCCACTTTGAGCACTTGTTCCAGCTTGTATTTTATAAAAATAATTTCCTTTTGCTATTTCTTTACTAGGAGTCCAGCTGAATCTATGTTTTCCTGCATTTTCTTTTTCAGAAAAAATAGTAGCCATTTCTTGACCTAAATAATTGTAAATTTTGATTGTCACTAATTGGTCTGAAAGTAATAAATATTCAAAAGTTGTAGAAGTTGTCAAAGGATTTGGATAAACTTTAATACCATTCATTTGTTTGTTGATATTTGTAATAGATGTAGGAACTAACAAAGGGTCATTTGCTAAAATACTATCTACATTTATATTTTCATCTCCATTTTGATAATAGGCAAAAAGATAGCTATCAAAAAGCATTTCATCACCTGTGCTTGTGCCTGGTAAAACAGCAATATTAGGATTGGGTGTGTTTGGATTATTAACGGTGTTATCAAATTTATGGGCAGAAAATAGTCGATATCCAGCAGGAATTTTTTGCATTTTTTTAAAGGTGTATTGCATTTGCCAATGAAAATCCCATTGATTAATTCTGATTAAAGGAATCGTGTCTGCATTTTTATAAGCATAATTTAATATAGATTTACAAGTAGTATGTGAATGAGGAAAAGCACCATACAATGAAACTGGAATTGGTAATCCTGCTGCACTTGCAGGGTATTTTTGAGTTACTGTTACACTGTCATTTGCAGGAATATAAAAGTTCCAGTTTTGTAAAACGGTTTGAAAATACATATCTCGTATGCCAGTTTCATTGCTTGGATAAAAATATAATCGAATTTGAGAGCTGTCTTTTTGTCCTGCTGTTCCCAAAGGAACATGAATTTGAAATGATATTTTTGAATTTGCTTTTAATTTAAAACCAAATTTAGCTCCAGGAACTCCTGGCAAAACGGTTGGTCCCATGCCAGGTGCAAAATCACCAATATTTATTTGACCTTGAAAATTATAACAACCACCACTCATATCATTTACAGCAGTGCCTGTGGTGTCAATGGTAATCACTGCATGATGAATGATGGCTGCATTTCCTGGTACAAATTCAAACGCTTTAATATATCTATCTTGTAAAAGACCTGTTGGAACATTAATGCAATAATAATGGTCAGAAGAAGAGGCCATACTTGTATAAGTTGGAATGGTTAACACTAAATCAGGAGTGCCATTTAATTCGTAACCCGAATAATTAGGGATAGCAGGTGCTAATGTGGTATCGCCAGCCAGCATGCCATTATTTATCCAATCCACTAAAAGAGTTTTATCGGCAACACTTAATACTCGTTCTCTGTGATAGTTTTTGTATGAAGGGTCTGCTGGCCAAGGTGGCATTCTATTATTTTCAACAGCATATTTTATCGGACCTCCTATTGAGGAAACGGCTGCATAATTTGTTAAAGGAAAAGTTAGACCACCTGCATGATGGCAACCTGTGCAATTGGCTATGAAAATGGGCGCTACATCTTTATATGCAGTTTGTGCAAATAGGTTAGATGAAATTGAAACTAACAATAATAGGTTAATCAAAAGGGTCTTCTTATTCATATATTATTAAATATTGTAAAACAAAAATACTCTTTTTACAGTATAAACTCATTACTTTATTTCGCAATAAGTTTCATTGAATAGGGTAGCTCCAAAATTATCTTGATAGTATTTGTTACACAATTTAGTGGCGTCATTCCGATTAGATTTTGAGGTAAAGACTGTATTGTTGCCACCAGGATTGGAACAAACACACTTGTATTCTTTTTTACATGAACATAAAAAAGTGGCAAAAATAAAGGATATGCAGAGCGTTTTCATAAATGCAAACTTTACAAATTTATTACCTGTTCAGTTTTAAAAACGAGTTTATTTAACCCCATTATTTCTACCTCAGAGCCTTCGGCTAAAAAAACAGCATCGGCTTTTAAGGTATTTAAAAAAGCAAATTCTTCGCCATACATTTCATTAAAATCAAAGTGTGTTTCGTAGTGTAATGTATCATAAACTTTCCAACGAGGATGTTTTACATTGTATTCTATTGTTTTTAAATTATTGAATTTATTATAACCCCAATAATGTTCTGTAATAAATTCTGCTTTGCTTCCAACTGCTATATCAAACGCTTCTTTGCTGGTTTTGATTGAAAAAGATTGCCAGTTTTTTCGTTTAGTATGATAAATTATTACCAATGAATTTTCCTGCTCAATCCATTGATATTTAATTGGCAATGTTTCATATTTTTCGTTGTAAAGCGAATTTGCAATGATCGTAATAGCTGGTTTAGGAACAATTTCTTTAATAAAAACAACGCCTCTTTTTTTAATTCCATTTTCTTCTCTCGTTACATAAAATCGTAAATTAATTTCTTCAAAATTTCTATGAAAAGGAATAGGGATGCCTTTTAATTTAGTATTCATAAACATAAAACCAATTAAACTGATATAGCATTTTCCTTCAAACAACTCTATTTCTGTTCCTTTAGGCAAATGTTTTTCTAAAATACGTTTGTCAATTATATAATTTATCATCACAAGCTTTCTCCATTCTCCTGTTAAAAAAGTAGTTGCCATTATTTATTATTTTTACAAATGTATAAAATATTTTATTAAACTTTCAATAATTATTGAAAGTTTTGTATCTTTGTTTTATGAAACTAGCAGAAGCAAAAGAACAATTTACACAATTATGGGGAGCGTTAGGCAGCAGTTGGGGCATCAACAGAACCATGGCTCAAGTGCATGCATTGTTGTTGATTTCTCCAGAAGCCTTGTGTACAGAAGATATTATGGAACAACTTTCGGTATCAAGAGGAAATGCCAACATGAATTTACGGGAGTTAATGACATGGAATTTAGTGCAAAAGGAAATTAAAGCTGGCGATCGAAAAGAATATTTTAAAGCCGAAAAAGACATTTGGGAAGTCGCTAAACGAATTTCTAAAGAACGAAAACGGAGAGAAATTCAACCGTTAATTGCCTCGTTAAATGTGTTGACAGATATTGACGAAGATAAACGAAATACTGAAGTAAAAGACTTTGTAGAAATGGTCAACAATATTCATTCAGTGGTTACTAAAATGGATTCGGCAGTGGATACACTTATTAAAGCAGAAGAACATAAATTCTTTGGTGCTGTGATGAAATTATTAAAATAGAAATCATGAAAACACTCACTAATCACTTATTTCTCTACGACAAAGATTGTCCATTGTGTTGCTGGTACACAGGTTTATTTATAAAGTATAAATTATTAGATGAACGCGGTAGAGTTGCTTATCAAGACATTGACAGAGTAAAATATCCTATGGTTGATTATGTAATTGCTCAAAATAAAATTGCACTCATCAATACACAAAATGAAAAAGTCATTTATGGTATTGATGCTATTTCAATCATGTTGAGCATGCCATTTCCATTTGTAGGATTTTTTATGAAATTCAAACCGATACATTGGTTTATGGAAAAATTTTATATGTTGGTTTCTATGAATCGTAAAATAATTATTCCTGCAAATTGTGAAAAAGCTGGTAGTTGTAACCCTTCAAGGAGTTGGTATTGGCGTTGGTTTTTTATTGTATTGTGTGCAATAGCTGTAAATGTTTTAGTTGGAAATTATTTTACAACCCATTTGTCTAATTATTTCATTGGCAATCCATTGTATGGCGATACCATATATTTTGCTATTCAACTAGGGTTTCAATATTTAATGTGTCTCTTATTTAAAGAAAAAAACAGGTATGATTATTTGGGGCAAATTGCTTTTGTATCCTTTTTAGGGGCTGTAATTTTAGGTTTTTGCGGAATGGGTTTATCTGTTTTACAACATTTTCAAATCAATATTTCTATGCTACAACCCTTTTGCTACGGAATGGTATTTGCATGGATGTTTATGGAACATCGTCGAAGAATATTGATTTCAGAAATGGATTGGCGATTGAGTTATACTTGGATATTCATTCGATTAATTATGTATCCTTTGGCGTTTGTAATAAACTAAAAACTACTATCCACAACCTGATAAACGTTAAAATCGCTTTCCGTCATTTTATTTTTTATTAACGCATACAAATCAATTTTACTAACATCTTTCATTCGTTTTTGTTGAATAAGTTGGTACGCTTTTTCAGTTAGCAAATGAATTTTTCGTTCTGCATTGGTTGATATAAAATGAGCGTGTTGTTCAACAACGTTTATTAATTCATCAATGCCTATATACTGACTAGCCACGCATTTTACCACAGGAATTTCCCAATTGGTTGCTTTTGAATGAGATAATATTTTTAAGTTTTTCACAAACTCATCTGCATTGGCTCTATCGGCTTTGTTGACCACAAAAATGTCTGCAATTTCCATCACACCAGCTTTCATCGTTTGCACTTCATCGCCGGCTTCAGGAACCATAACTACAATGGTTGTGTCGGCAATGCCTGCAATTTCTACTTCACTTTGTCCAACACCAACTGTTTCCAATAAAATATAATCAAATACGGATGCTCTAACTACATCAATAATTTCTATTATTTTTGCATTTAAACCTCCCAA
>CANHNT010000004.1 GCA_947461985.1 Bacteroidota bacterium
ATAAACTTAATCAAAAAAATAAATGAACACTAAAAAGACAAATGACTGGATATTCAAACTTCTTTTTATGTTTAGTTTGATTTCTTATAATACAACCTTTGCTCAAACGGAATTCTTCCATTCCAAAATTCTTTATTCCGAAAAACAATTAGACAAATTCTATTCTTCTATGAGTATGGATAGCACTCAAATTTATTTTAATGCCAATGATTATAAACTATATGCCTTCAACAAGAAAACAGATAGTATAAATTGGTCCTACTATATAGCTAATAAAACTAATGAAACTCCAAAATTGTATAAAAATAGTATCATTGTTACACACCATTTTGATGAATACAATCACAAAAGTATTCAGATAAATTCAAAAACAGGAGACCCGATTCAAACCTTAAAAATAAATGAAATTTACAACGAACCATTTTTTAAAAATGATATCATGTATTGCAACTCTATTTCACCCGAAATTGGAGGTGCTGTTTTAGCGTATGATTTGAAAAAAAATGATATTGTTTGGAAACAATTTGTTGCACACGGCGTAATGAGACAAGTATATTTTAAAAAAGATGAAATTATGGCTAATGCCGAAGAAAACAACTGGTTTAAAATTGGTTATGACGGAGTTTTAAAAGATACTATTTGCAAAAACAAAGCGTCAATTTTTGTTGAAAACATAAAGTGTGTAGAGAACTTTGAAATTTTGACAGCTGATTACAAAATCATTTCCGAACCTTTTCTTTCTAAAAACTTAGGAAAATATGATAATTTGGTTTTTAAGTCAAATGAAAAAGTAACAGCCCTGTTAGGAAATGAAAATCTTTTAATTTTAGGGGCAAATAAAAAAGTAGTACACACGGCAAACCTAAATAAGCTATTGCTTGCTTTAGATTTTGGGAAGAACGATTATAAGACTATCTTGAAAATTGAAAATTCAACGGTTTGGTTTTTTTATGAAAATCTTTTGATTTCCTTTGATTATAAAAATCCGGAAAATCGTCAAGTATATGATTTAGCAAAATGGAACGCTCATCAAATACTATTAGAACCAGATGATTCTATTGCTTGGCTTATTTCAAAAAACGACGGACAATTGTATGGCTTAAATCTTATTTATTTAAAAAAAGAACAGGATGCTCAAAAAAATATCAATAAGAAATAAAATGAAATCAATAATTAATACTAAACTTTAAAACTAAACATTATGAAAATACTAACAATAATTTTCCTTTTAATGGCAGCAACAATTGGAGTAAATGCTCAAAAAACATTTATTTCAAAAGCGGAAGCTTTAGAGTTTTTGAAAGAAACACTGGCAGCCAATTTTGTAAAAACCGGCGTAATTGGTAAAGAAGACGGCAAAAAGTTTAATGATTACAACTGGTATTATGACTATAAACTGACTGACGAATCTTTAATTATTTTCCGAAAATCAAATGATGAGCCGTTTGATTTTTCGCAAAAAAAAGATCCTGCGACACAAATGAAATTTGAAGACCTAAGTTATGTAGGTGCCGCAAAGAAATCAAAAAAATTTAAAAACACACCTAGTTTGATTTTTTGGTGCAATAAGGGCGATGGTTTTAAAAACCGTAATATAGGAGTCCAAGATCAACAGACTATCGATATGTATGTTCATTATTTGGTTAATATTCCATTTAACAATTCAAACGAAAATGAAATTACCATTTCTGTAAATAATGCTATTAATGCTATTGTAAAAGAGAATGAGAAGGTTGCAATAGAAAATAAAACGGTTACAGCAGAAAAAAAGAACATTAATGCAGAAATTGAGTTGAAACAAAAAAAGGTTCTTATTAAGCAGAACGCTACCGAATATAGCTCTTTACCAAATTATAAAGTTTATACAGAAGATGGATTGCAAAACTCTTTACCTGATTATATCGAGAAAAACAGACACTTTAAAGATAAACCCACTCTTGTCATGACTTGGGGGTATTGGTGTAACCCATGTATAAAAAAAATTGATGAAATACTAAAAGCTGACCTAGCCAAAAAGTATAATATCTTTCTTATTAACCGAGATCTTGGAAGTCAACTAAGCACTGAAGTTTTTAAATTGAAATGGTCCAAAAATTCACAGAGCTATACTGCAGATGCCATAGTATTATTTGACCGTAATGGTGAATTTGCTCCAATGGACAACAACTCGGCACCAGTTTTTATATGGCTTGATAAAAATTTAAAAATGGTTGGTATATATAAGAGTTATGCCATTAGTACTGCATTAATTGGTGAAACTCTGCTTGAAGTTGAGCAAAACACAAAAAACTAAATATTATGAAAACCAAATTGAAAATTGTATTTGTTGCACTCTTTTGCAGTATACAAATCAATGCCCAAACAAAACAAGAAGTATTCTCCAGCATTCAAAAATTAGTAGACAAAACTACAGGCGAAAAAATTAAGGCAGGTGATGTGTTTGCAAAAAAAGACGAAAGAGATAAGATAGGAAAACAAGTTTTTACAGAAAAAGAAGTAACCGTAAACACAATACCTAAAGGTAAAAGTAAATATGAATGGATTAGTCGTACAACCGAAATTATGTGGAATGAATTTTTAGATTATTTAATCTATACAGAATTTAAAAACTCCAATCTTCAGATTGTAGAACTTAATTTCAAAAAAAATTTAAAGAACGAACATTTTACTAGCGATGATATTAGCGGCTCTTCAGGAAACAAATTTTATAGTAAATTCAAATTTTATATTTTAACTAGTGATAAGAAGGAACTGGAACAACTGCTCAAACGTCTTTATGAATTAAAAGAAAAGAAACTAGTTTCATCATTTAATAAGGAAATTGAAAAATTCAACAAACAACAAACAATTACTTGGTTAAAAGATAAGTTATCTAATACTATTGCAGGTGAAGATTATACCACGAGTTTGAAACTTATTAGTATTGATGATTGTAATTTGGTCTATGAGTATACCAATTTAGTTGGAAGAAAATACCAGGAAACCATACCCACATCAATCGAATCTATTGATCAATACAATAGGTTTACTTACGGCAAAAAAAGTTGTATTTCTAAATCATTTGCTTTTGGTATTATACAGAAAGAAGATGAAATAACATATAAAGATTTTTCATTTCTAAAAATTAATTCTAAAGATGAATATCTCATTTCAAATATTGAGTGTGCAATAAAACACTTAGCCGATTTTTGCAATGGTACATTAACTAATATAAGCGCCACAATTAATACCGAGGAAAATAAAGTTGCAGCAACTCAAGAAATTACTAAAGAACAAAAAGAATACTATGATAATGGGAAATTAAAATCCATTGGTAAATTTACCAATGGAAAAGCAAATGGTGAATGGAAGAATTATTACGAAAATGGACAACTAAAACAAATTGGGAATCTTATTGGTGGCAAAGTAACTGGTGAATGTAAAAACTATCACGAAAATGGACAGTTAAGTCAAATTGGAAATTTTATTGATGGTATAAGCACTGGAGAATGGAAGTTCTATAACAAAAATGGAGAATTAATAGCGAAGAAATTGTATGATGTGAATGGAAAGGAAATTGAAAATACAAATGAAACTAAAGAAACAAAATATGATTTTTCATTGATTGATGTAGATGATTATGATTTTTTAGATATTGTTCTCCCAGAATTACAAAAAGGGTTTGACCTTTTAGAAAAGAAAGAATTTAAAAATGCAATCATAGAATTTGATACCTATATCAAAAAAAATCCGCATAAAACAGGGACAAAATGTAATTGTGATGCTTTCTTTTATAGAGGGAAATCTAAATATTTTTCAGGTAATTTTAAAGAAGCAATTGATGATTTAAATGTGATTGTCGAGTCAAGTTTAGGCAATCCTAAACTTCAAGAAGGGCTTTTTTACAGAGGTTTATCCAAAATAAATCTAAAACAAATGGATGCAGGCTGTTTGGATTTATATAAAGCAAAAGAAAAATTTCCTGGAACAGAAGTGGAAATTGAAAAATATTGTAAGTAATTATTAACTAAATATAATAAATTAAAGTAATGAAAAAAACAATCATAATTTGCCTTTTAATGGCAGTAACATTTACAGTAAATGCTCAATGGGATTATTCTGATGATAATAAATATCTAGCACTTTTTGAAGTTGCTAATATAGATGATATAAAACCAAAAATGACTCAACTTGGTTTCACCATTGTAAGTGAAAAATCAATTGAATCACAAGATAAACTTTTGTTTAAAAATAGTGAAGAGAAGAAAATTGTTTTTATTTATGAAAACAAAATAATTAAAAGTATTGGAGTTAACATCAACATTGTGGATGCTGAATCTATGAGTAAAAGCCTTATAGATAAAGGATATAAAAAAGAAAAAGAGGAAGCCAAAATAACATATACTAAACCTAAGCGTCCTTATAAATTTGTTTTTAAAGAAAATGGCTTCTTTGAAAGACTATTAGTAATAAGTATTGACAGATCAGTTATTACAGAAATAGTAAATATGGATAATATGCCCCCTATTCAAATGTTTTTAGACAAAATAGCAGGAAAAGAATTTGCTTATATTGCAGGACTTGAGAAACATATTTCTCAATTACTCACCAATAATTCATTTACTGGAATTTGCATATACTCATCCAGTGGAAAAACCAACAAAGAGGAAGTAAAAAAAATAGATTGGAAATATTTTAACCATGTAGAAACTTACACATTAAAAAACGAAGAAAAAGTTATCATTTGTAAATTTTATTTTGATATAAATTTAAATCAAAAATCTTTTTCAAATAATGTAGAATTTGGGAACTATGATAAATATAATTATTTTCATTGTTTTGTTTTAGCAAAAGACAAAGATGCACTCTTAAAAGTTGTAAAAGATTGGGAGAATTCAAGAAACTAAATATTAAAATATGGAAAATCCATTCCTCAATATACTCCTTTTACAAGCACTCACTTCCTACGCTCAAAAAGCCCCTTGCTACTGCCCAAGACCAAGTGATGGTAAATTTGAAAATATATTTACTCTGGTTGGGAATCAGGACTTGGCTTACAGAAAACAATTCAGAGAAATGGCTTGTGTAGATCTTAATTAGGATTCCCGAGAAACCATAAAGAAAAAAGTAAATTATATGTGGGAGAAATACTATTTTGAAATATAAATGAACAAACAAAATCGTTTTCAAGACGAAAATTTAAACCTTTCCAATTTCTATAAGGAAGTTTGGGTAGTTTGCCCATCTTGCGCTAATAAAGCCATCGCCAGAGTAAATTTTGAAAATAATACTGCTCGTTTACTTTGTTTAAGTTGTGGATATAATAAAGAAACTTCAACTGCGATAGTAAAAAACGGCACAATTAAAACAGCGGCAAACTTCTATTTTCAAGCGGTACTATGGTTAAAAATACCTTTCAAGAATGAAGTTTTCTGGGCGTACAATGACAAACATTTGATGTATTTAGAAAAGTACATTTCAGCAACTTTACGGGAACATAAAGACCGAACAAATTTTACTTTATTAGAAAAACTACCCAAATTTTACCACGAAGCAAAAAACAGAGAAGGTTTATTGAAAATCATTGCAAAATTGAAAATATTATAATTAATGACAAATAGCACAAACCATTGTTATAAAATGATTGTAACCTACGACAGACAAGAACGCGAGCCATCAAATCAAACATTGAAAAAACCAAACAAATTAGTAGGTTTTCACTAAATAATTTTTATCGAATAAGACACCCGATTTCACAATGGCTAAAACTTGTTTTAGGAGCTTGTTACAAACAGCAATGGTGCCAGTTTTTTATTCTTACCAGCTCTACGAAGGATATTTTCTTCGTAGGTTCCATATTCTTAAAAGCCTTTTGCCTTTTGTGCTTTCGTTAAGAAAGGTCAATCAAATATTTCTCGACATCCCAGAAATAGGTTGCATGAATACATGCCGTTTTTATTACGCTTCTTTTGTTAGATTTTATTTGCTAGATTTGTGTAATACAAACGGAAGTTTTTTTACAGAATGACGTTAGGAGGACTGCTTGTTAAAGTATACATAACAAAATTAATTAAGAAATGAAGAACATAATTTTGCTGATTATATTTAGTTTCACTATAACAGCAGTAAAAGCACAACAAACAACTGCTACAGCAGGTGGAGATGCTTCAGGAAGCGGAGGCTCATTTTCATATAGTATAGGACAAGTTGTGTACACCTACATTTACAGTTCAGATGTAACAGTAGCTCAAGGGGTTCAACAACCTTATGAAATCTCAACAATATTAGATTTTGATACCTACGAGATAAATCTTATGATAAATACATATCCGAACCCCACTAAAGATTATTTAGTGCTAAATTTAAATACTGTAGATTTTTCAAATCTATTTTTTGAACTTTATGATTTAAATGGCAGGTTAATTAAAAGAAGAAATATTGCTAGTTCAACAGAAACAATCGATATGGAATATTTACCAAATGCCCATTATTTGTTAAAAATAAACAACAAGAACAAAGAAATAAAAACATTTAAGATTATTAAAAATTAAGAAAAATGAAAAATACTTTTTTACTCATATTATTGTTATTATCTGAAAACATTTGGGCTCAAGCTCCACAAAAAATGACATATCAAGCTGTAATTCGAAATAGCAGCAATGCACTCATTTTATCGTCTCCTATTGGGATTAAAGTAAGTGTATTACAAGGCAGTGCAAATGGAACAGTAACCTACAGCGAAACCCAAATGCAAAACACCAACATCAACGGTTTAGTAAGCTTAGAAATTGGTATGGGAACTCCCGTATTTGGAACTTTCTCGAACATTAATTGGGCAAATGGACCCTATTTTATTCAAACAGAAGTTGACCCTAGCGGAGGTTCAAATTATTCTGTACTAGGTGTTACAGAATTGATTAGCGTTCCTTATGCATTGTACAGTGCAAACGCGCAAGTAAGTGGTTTTACTCACTATATTGGAGAAACATTTAATGGAGGAGTCATTTATTATTTATACAAAGGGAGTGATGGTTTAGAACATGGCCTTATTGTTTCACCTACAGAAAGCGTAGCTAAATGGCAAACAACTGCTACATTAGTGAATGCTAACCGCAGCTGGGATGGTGCTTATAATACGACTTTAATGACAGGAAGCCCTGCTGCAAATTACATTGCAACGCTCGGTCCAAATTGGTATTTGCCAAGTATTGATGAGTTGATTCTATTACACCATAGCCGTTTTGAAGTAAATAAGGCCTTGTTTATAAATAATCAAACTTTATTATCATTGTCTGTATACTATTGGAGTAGCACAGAATATTTGGCTTCTGATGCTTTTGGTTACGATTTCATGACAGGTTATGCCACTCCCAATATGAAGACAGCAAATTATGGTGTTCGTGGTGTAAAATCCTTTTAATTCGAATACTCTTATATAAAATAATAACAACTATAAATATAATTTTTACTATTTAAATCGAACCACTCATATTTCCCTTAATAAATTGGTGCTTAGGGATTTGTATCAATTTCAGTAGTGGCATACCGTTTCGTTTACGAAGTCTGCTTATAAGTTTACATAAAAAGATGTAAAAAATCAGAAAAAAAACGACTTCAAATCATTTTATTGTAAGTTTGCTTAAATTTATTTTTTGAATGTATACACGTTTTCTTTGGGTAGTTTCCTTAGTTTGTTTTTTGATCGCTTGTGGCAATCAAGAAAATAATAAAATAGCAGCGTCTAACTCGTTTAAAGAAACTACCACGATTTCTCAACAAATTAAGGAAAAGCCCAATGATGCTTCTCTTTATTTTAAAAGAGGACTTATTTACAGAAGCATTGTACAAGATTCTTTGGCCTTGTTGGATTTTTATCAAGCGGTTAAATTAGATTCAACGATCGCAAAATACCACAGTGTAATTGGCGAATTGATGTTTGATCATAAAGATATTTCAAGCAGTGTAAAATGGATTCAAAAAGCAATCGAATTGAATCCCAAAGATGAAATTGCACATTTAAAAATGGCCAACTTATTTATGTTTACGGAGGAGTATCCAAAAGCATTTGTTGAAATCAATACCGTTCTTCGTCAAAATGTATATAATGCGGAAGCTTATTTCTTAAAAGGCATGTGTTACAAAGGATTGAAGGATACAAACAAAGCAATTTCTAGTTTTCAAACTGCTGTGCAAACCGAACCAAAATATGTTGATGCGCACATGCAATTGGCATTAATTTTTGAACGCAAAAACGATGAAATGGCGCTCAGCTATTTTGAAAATGCCTACAAATCTGACACAACCGATTTATCGCCACTTTATGGCAAAGCTATGTTTTGGCAAAATCAATATAAATTTGAAGAAGCTAAAAAAATATTTACCAGAATTGTAGGCATCAATAGGCAATATCCAAAATCATATTACAACATGGGTTGGATGCTTTTACAAGAAGACTCTACCGAAAAAGCAATTCGTCAATTTAACATTGCCATTGAAGTAAAGCCTGATTATGCAGATGCCTATTTTAACAGAGGTTTGTGTTACGAAATTCAACAGGATTATCAAAATGCCATTCATGACTACAACCAAGCGATTAATTTCAATCAAGACAACAATAATTATAAAATTGCTTTAAACAGAGCAACTCAAAAAACCACTAAATAAATATGGCACTTATAGCTCCTTCGGTTTTATCTGCAAATTTTTTGCAACTCAGCAACGACATTAAAATGATTAATGATTCGGAAGCAGATTGGTTTCATTTGGATGTAATGGATGGACGATTTGTGCCAAACATTAGTTTTGGTTTGCCCGTAATTGCAGCAATCAAAAAGGAAGCAAAAAAAGTAATGGATGTGCATTTAATGATTGAGGAACCAGGCAAATTTGCAGAAGAATTTAAAAATGCTGGTGCTGATATATTGAGTGTTCACATTGAAGCATGTCCTCATTTGCATAGAAATTTACAACAAATAAAATCGTTGGGAATGAAAACTGGTGTGGCTATTAATCCTCACACACCGGTTCAACAACTATTTGATGTATTGCATGATGTAGATGTGGTTTGCATGATGAGTGTGAATCCTGGTTTTGGTGGACAAAAATTTATTGAATACACATTGGAAAAAATCAACCAATTAAAAGCAGAAATTATTCGTAAAAATTTGAGCGCTTTAATTGAAATAGATGGCGGTGTAACACTTGCCAATGCCAAACAAATTATTGATGCTGGTGCCGATGTTTTGGTTGCTGGGAATACTGTTTTTGGGTCTGCTAATCCATCAGAAACCATTGCTGCATTAAAGAAAATTTAAGTTTTTTAATTTCAATGTTATTTAGATTATCAAAGCAGTTCCCAGGTCTATAAACCTTAACTTTCATTTTTTTGAATTTCACGATTATATAAAGTATTTTTTATAAACCCATTTTTTATAAAAAAGACACTTAACGTTATTATTATTTATGTGTTGATTATCAATATTGTTTAGTATTTTTTTTTGTAAAAAAAAAATACTAAATTTTTAATATAAAATGTAAATTTGAGAAATATTCTAAAAATTATGAGAAAAATTATTGTTATTTTATGCGCCATTTTATCTTTACAAGCAAATGCACAATGTTGGGAAAGTATTAGTGCAGGAGCCTTTCACACCATTGCCATCAAACAAGACTTTACTTTATGGGGATGGGGAGCAAATAATACACATCAACTTGGAATTGGAGATACCATCAATAAAAAAACACCTGTTCTATTGGATTCTACTGGGAGTAGCTGGTTTAAAGCAAGTGCTGGTTTTGGACATACCATTGCATTAAAACAAAATAAAACACTTTGGGCTTGGGGATGGAATAAATGGAATCAATTAGGAGACAACACTACAATTAATAAAACTACCCCTATTCAAATTGGAACAGATTCAAATTGGCAAAGTATTAGTACTGGTTATTCTCATTCAATAGCGATCAAATCCGATGGAACACTATGGGCATGGGGATTAAATTCAGACGGCCAATTAGGAGATTCAACGGTTATTAATAAAAGTGTTCCTACTCAAATTGGAACAGATACAAACTGGCAAAGTATCAGCACCGGTTATTCTCATTCAATGGCTATCAAATCTGATGGAACATTATGGGCATGGGGACGAAATAATTTTGGTCAATTAGGAAACGGAACGACACTAAATAAAAATACGCCAACTCAAATTGGTACAAATACTGATTGGTTGAGTATTAGTTTAGGTGATTATCACTCGATTGCACTCAAGCAAAATGGAACAATGTGGGCGTGGGGGCGAAATGCAAATGGAGCAGTAGGTGATGGAACTAATACTAATAAAATTACACCTGTTCAAATTGGAACAGCATCAAATTGGATAAATATAGAAACAGGAGGTTACCATTCAATGGCTATCAAATCTGATGGGACATTATGGACATGGGGGTTAAACACGAGCGGTCAATTAGGCGATGGGACTTCCATTAATAAAAATATTCCTTCTCCAGTAAACACCAACACGACTTGGCAAACTTTAAGCGCTGGCGAAGAACATTCAATTGCAATAAAACAAAATTTAACCATATGGGCATGGGGCCTAAATAATAAAAGTCAGTTAGGTAATGACAACACAATAAACCAGCTGTCTCCAATAGTAATAAATGCTATAGTTAACATTTCAGTTTGCCAAAATACCCTACCCTACACTTGGAATGGGCAGACTTTCACTACCAATGGAATTTATAACTATACCATGCTTAATTCAAATGGATGTGACTCTGTAACCACGTTACATTTTACCGTGATGCCAAATACCACATATACCTCGGTAACAACAGCTTGCTCATATACATTACCTTATCTTTGGAATGGGCAAACCATTAATAGCAATGGAATTTATACCTATTTAACCACTAATTCGAATGGGTGCGATTCAACTGCTATATTGAATTTTACAATAACACTTCCATCAGCATCAACAACTACCTCTACAGAATGTGCACCTTATTTATGGAATGGGCAGACGATTACGACAAATGGTATTTACAACGCTACTCTAATAAATTCTTCAGGATGTGATTCAGTAGCTACTTTAAACCTTACACTCAAATTTCCAACATATTCTAATACCATCGCTTCTATTCCTTCTAATGCATTGCCTTTTACATGGAATGGTCTGCAGTTATTAGCAAGTGGTCTTTATACCTATACGTCTACTGGTTTTAATGGCTGTGATTCTATAGCAACTTTAAACTTAACAGTAATTCCTAATGGAGTTATTGATTATACAAAAGAAAATTTTTCAGTCTATCCAAATCCTGCAGATAATCAGATTCATCTGAAAGTAACACCTAACTTATTAGGCATTTCATATAATTTATATAATTATGTTGGTCAAACGATGTCTTCAGGAATCATTAAAACAACTCCGATGACTATTGATATCAGTAATTTATCAACAGGTATTTATCTACTTTCTGTAGGAAAACACCACAAACAATCGATTAAAATAGTTCATTAAAACTATTTTAATCGTTCCTTTTTTTACAAATTCAACTTAAATAATAGTTGTTTTTAAAAAAGAAGATTCTTACTAAAATTACTTGAGACATTAGTTATTCTAAGAGAAGTGTACGATTAAAATTCAATGCTCTATAAATAATAATTTTAATGCAAAAACTAAAAGCCATACTTACATTGATTCGGTTTCCGAATTTGGTTTTTATTTTTTTGACACAATTATTAGCTTATCATTTTATTATTCTTCCTTCAATTGCTATTTATTCAACGCTGCCAACGCTCAATTTACAATGCTCCACTTTACTTTATTTTAGTACGGTATTAATTGCTGCTGCTGGATATATGATTAATGACTATTTCGATATGGGAATTGATGTAGTCAACAAGCCCCAAAAAATAACCATCGAAAAAGATTTTAGCCGACGTAGAATTATTATTTGGCACATTGTTTTAAATATTTTAGGATTGATGATTGCAGGATATATTGCCTATCATTTTGCCAAACTTCGTTTTGTGAGTGTTCAAATTTTATGTATTTTTTTGTTACTGGTTTATTCTACTACATTTAAACGAAAACTTATTTCAGGCAATTTAATCATTGCTGTACTCACTTCTCTAACGCTCTACACCACTGCCTTGTACGAACCCAAATTTCATTTATACGATTTAAAAAATACATATTCAATTTCATTATGGATATATATTTTATTTGCATTTTGCATCACATTTATTAGAGAAATTGTAAAAGATATAGAAGATGTAAAAGGCGATTTAGTACAACAATGCGAAACGATTCCATTGGTTTTTGGAATAAACAGTGCGAAAAAATTTATTTACATGATTGTATTTATTTTAATATCAATGATCATTTTAGCCAGTGTATTTTTATTGAATACGAATATTATTTTGATCAGCACATTAATTATTTGCATCGCATTGCCCTTATTAATTACAATGTATTTATTATGGAAAGCCAACACATCAAAACAGTTTCATCAAATTAGTACGTATATCAAAATCATCACTTTAGTTGGTATTTTATCCATGACTTTAATTTAAAAATAAATGACCCCTACAAACTACATTTTAGCGTCAAAATCGCCAAGAAGAAAACATTTATTAGAGCTAGCAAATATTCAATTTGAAATTATTACCGAAGATACCATCGAAGATTTTCCGGACGATTTAGACATTGATGAGGTTCCTGTTTTTATTGCTAAAAATAAAGCCAATGCGGTATTTCAAAAAAATACTGACCGAACGATAATCGCTGCAGACACGATTGTTGTTTTAGAAAATAAAATTATTGGCAAGCCTAAAGACAGAGCAGATGCTATTGAAATTTTAACTTCTTTATCAGGTAAAATGCATGAAGTGATAACGGGAGTGGTTGTTATGAATCAACAAAAAAAGATTGCATTTTCTGACAAAACAGCGGTACATTTTCATGAGTTAACAAATGAACAAATAGTGTATTATGTAGACACATTTAAACCCTTCGACAAAGCAGGTGCTTATGCCATCCAAGAGTGGATTGGTGCCATAGGCATTCAATCTATTCATGGATGTTTTTATAACGTAATGGGATTGCCTATTAGTAAATTAATACAAGTTTTAAAATCCTAGTAATTCGTATTATTTTCAATGGTAAACATACCCAAGCTGTCTTTCCCTATAGAATTTTTTGTACCTTTTAAAAACATGGTATAATAATAGCCAGGTTTTAAAGCATATCCAAAATAATGATAACGTGCGTTTCCATTAGTCGAGTTTGAAACATCAAATTCTGTGAATCCAGATTGAAACTCTAGATATTCGCTGTGTTGACCATTGGCAAAATTTAAAAATTGAATGCTTGAATCTCCCGTTTTATATACATCAACGAATTCATCATCTTTTGAAAGATTTAAAAAACGCAATTTACAAGCCGATCCTTGAGGTGCTAAAAAAGTTTCTGATACAAATTTTATTTTTAAATTAGCTAAGGAATCATACACAAAAACAGCATATGCTTTTTTATCCTCCACAGTGATTGAAGTATCAATTAATAAATTGCCAACTGCATCTTTTATTTGCAAGGTATGTTTGGTTGCTATGTATTCTCTAAACAAACTGTAATTCAAATATTGCAGATTGGTTGCATAAACTTTTTCATAATCAACATACATGTTGATGTCTCCCACATTGGATGAAGCATTGATTAAACGAATCTTACCTTTTACATCTACAATTTCAGATGGTTCACAAGCCACAAAAAACAAAGCAATGGATACAAGAAAAATTATTTTTTTCATTGTTTAAAGATAAAACTAAATACTATATTATAACATAAAATAGTAAAAAATTGATCTTTCTATTGAATGCACTGAACGCAATCATTAAAAATGAGGGTTCTTTAATTGTTCTAAAAAATATGGAATTAAATCAGGTTTAAATACAAATGGAAAAATAAATCCAAAAATTGCACCATAAAAATGGGCATCATGACCAATATTATCGGTTCCTTTTCGGCTCATATAATTTGAATAAACTAAATAAAGTACCGCATAAATGATTGCAGGAACTTTTATAAAATAAATATAAATTGAATTCCATGGTTCAAAAACCACAGTGGCATATAATACAGCCGAAACGGCACCACTAGCCCCTAGCGAACGATAATAATAATCATCTTGATGCTTTTTGTAACTTGGTAAACTAGAGGCAATGAGCGCTAAAATATAAAACAAAGGATAAACAAAAATATTACCAAAAATAGTATTGAACGCACTTTCTACAAATCGTCCGAAGAAAAATAACGTAAGCATATTAAACAACAAATGTTGCATATCAGCATGAATAAAACCATGCGTAATAAAGCGCCAAAATTCTCTTTTGTTTTTGATATCCACAGGATAAAATATACACTTATTCATTAAGTCCACATTTTGAAAAGCACCATAAGAAACCAATGCCGTAATACCAATCAGGATATACGTAATAATTGAATCGTTCATTTAATTTTTATTTTTTGTTGTATTCTATCAATGCATGTTCAAGGCAATCCATTGCAGCATTTATGTCATCCGTATTTAAAACATATGCAAAACGCACTTCATTTTCACCCAATCCTTTTGTTGCATAAAACCCAGAAGCAGGAGCCATCATAACCGTTTGATTGTTATAAGAGAAACTTTCTAATAACCATTGGCAAAAAACTTCAGCGCTTTCTACTGGCAATTTTGCCATGGCATAAAAAGCACCTCCGGGGTTAGGGCACAAAACACCAGGAATATTATTGAGTCTAGAAACCAATACATCTCTGCGTTTCAAGTATTCTGCTTTTACTTCATCGAAATAATCGGCAGGTAAATCCACAGCTGCTTCACCAGCAATTTGGGCAAATGATGGCGGACTTAATCGAGCTTGTGCAAACTTCATGGTCGCATTATATAATTCCACATTTTTGGTTACAAACGCACCAATTCTTCCACCACAAGCACTGTATCTTTTCGAAATCGTATCCATCAATACCACATGATTTTCTAAACCAGCTAAATTCATAGCAGAAATATGTTTGTGTCCATCATAGCAAAATTCACGATAGGCTTCATCAGAAAATAAATACAAATTATGTTTCAAACATAAATCCCTCAACACATTCATTTCCTCCATCGAATACAAATATCCAGTAGGATTGTTTGGGTTGCAAATCATGATGGCTTTTGTTTTTGAAGTAATATTTTTTTCAAAATCTTCAATTGGAGGCAATTTAAAACCATCTTCAATACTTGATGAAATGGGTTTAATCGTTACCCCAGCTTCCACTGCAAAACCATTGTAGTTAGCATAAAAAGGTTCCGGAATAATAATTTCATCTCCCAAATCTAAACAAGCCATCATGGCAAATAAAATAGCTTCACTTCCACCAGTGGTTACAATAATTTCGTTGGGTGTTAAATCAATATCAAAACGTTTATAGTATGTACATAATTTTTTTCGGTAGCTTTCAAAACCTGCACTGTGGCTGTATTCCAATACTGTCATGTTCATGTTACGAACAGCATCTAAAACAGCTTTAGGGGTTACAATATCTGGTTGTCCAATATTCAAATGAAAAACTTTAGTTCCTCTTTGTTTTGCTGCTTCTGCAAAAGGAACTAATTTACGAATGGGTGAAGGAGGCATAATATTACCTCTATTTGAAATATTGGGCATGTATGAGTATTTTTATTTGATGGCAAATGTAGTGATTTATATACAGATTTGAGACTTGAGATTTAAGAATTGAGCCTAGGATTTTCCAAATGCCTTGTCGCATCTCTTTTGTTTTTCTTATCAAAATTATCTTTAATGGCTTGTTCTAAATCGACCCCACATTGATTAGCCAATGCCGTTAAAACCCACAACACATCAGCCATTTCATCGGCTATGTTTTTATTTTTATCGGATTCTTTAAAACTTTGTTCCCCATATTTTCGAACCATAATTCTCGACAACTCCCCTACTTCTTCCATTAAAATTCCAAGGTTGGTTAGTTCATTAAAATACCGAACACCTGTTGTGGTTATCCAAGCATCTACTTCGGTTTGTAATTCTTTGATGTGCATATTTTTTATTGTTTGTTTTTAGAATCAATTGTAATTGTAATGGGTCCATCATTTATTAATTCGATTTTCATATCTGCGCCAAAAATTCCTGTAAAAATAGGTTTACCCAAATCTGCTTGTAAATGTGCAATCATTTTTTCATATAAAGGTATGGCAATTGCTGGCTTAGCGGCTTGTATAAATGAAGGTCTGTTTCCTTTTTTAGTAGAAGCATGCAACGTAAACTGACTCACTAATAAAATATCACCTTCAACTTCTTTCAACGACAAATTCATTAACCCATTTTCGTCATTAAAAATACGCATTTGGGTTATTTTGGCACTTAACCATTTTACATCATCTTCATTATCCTCATTTTCGATCCCTAAAAAAACTAAAAAACCAGTTTTTATTTCAGCATGAAGTTGCTGCTCAATTGTAACAGAAGCTTTTAAAACTCGTTGAATAACTGCACGCATTTAATTTATATTTAGGCCACTTTAATTTCTATTTAAGAAGAGGAAAAAAAGTTATTATTATTGTTTATTTTTGATATTGAAAGAACGTAAAAATAGCTAAAATTATGAATATTGATGTAACGAAAGAATTAGAATTTAAAACCTCTCGAAGTGGTGGCAAAGGTGGTCAAAATGTAAATAAAGTAGAAACTCAGGTAGAAGTTAGATTTAATATTGTGGCTTCAATCATCTTATCACAAGAACAAAAAGATTTGTTATTACAAAAGTTGGCCCATCAATTGACTAAAAACAATGAACTTTTGGTTGTTTGTAACGAAGACAGAACACAACTTGGGAACAAGTCAAAAGCAATCAAAAAAATAAATAATTTGATTGAAAAGAATTTAATCGTTGCTAAAAAAAGAAGTGCTACAAAAATTCCTAAATCGATTAAAGAAAAACGATTAAAGATCAAAAAAATAGCAGGTGCAATTAAACATTTACGAAGAGGGAAAAACTTTGATTTGGATGAATAATGCTATCAAACTACCAAATACTAATTTAAAGCAGCCAATTACTCATTTCAATCACTCAAAAATATTCAACAGCCCTACATTTGTTCTCAGTAGGTTATTTATGTGATTTTTTCAAAAGAAGTCTTTCAGCAATGAAAGGCTTTTTTATTTTTACAATGATTCAATAACATCAAGAATCGATTCATAGGTATTGGCTAATTGAAATTGAATATTATTCGGATGAACCCAAATGGCTTTTTTTATTCCTTCTTCTGCCTGAGGAACAAGTGTGCGCTCGTTTGTAGTCATTTCAAACCAAAATGTTTCTTTTAAAATCATTTCATTTTCAATATACAAATGATAGGTAGTCATTAACAATGGCCCTAATATCAATTCTACCAAACCTGTTTCTTCTTGTACCTCTCTTACAGCACATTGTTCAATCGTTTCGTTTTCATCTAATTTACCTTTAGGCAAATCCCATTTTTTTCTCCTGTAAATAAATAAAATTTCTTCTTTATTGCTCAACACAACGCCACCACCGGCTTGAATGAGTTTAAATGATTTTTTTATAATCTCTAAATTTTCTAAAGGATTTCCTACTAAAATTAAAAATTCATTTTCAGAAATCAATAAATCATCAATTAAAAATTGAATTTTTTCTTCATCAAATTTAAAAGAAATAATAGCACTCGATAAAGCTAGTTTTTTACTTATTTTTTGATATGATTCAACCAGTAATATTTTTTTGTCGTTAAAAATGATCTTAATCATTGTAATAGAATTTGTATTTTGTAATTTCAAAACGTAGGTTTGCAAGCATGAGAAGAGAATTATCTATTGCAGAAAAACTTTTGCAAATTAACGCAGTAAAATTAAATCCTCAAAATCCATTTACATGGGCAAGCGGATGGAAGAGTCCGATTTATTGTGATAACCGAAAAATATTATCTTATTCACATGTGAGAGATTACATAAAAAGTGAAATGACAAATGCCATTTTTACAGAATTTCCAGATGCTGATGTCATTGCAGGAGTAGCCACCGCAGGCATTCCGTGGGGTGTTTTAGTTGCTGATTTATTGAGTTTGCCATTTATCTATGTGCGTTCAAAACCCAAAGAACATGGCATGGGAAATCAAATTGAAGGCGTTTTAAATGCTGGGCAAAAAGTGGTAGTCATTGAAGATTTAATATCTACAGGCAAAAGCAGTTTAGAGGCTGTAAAAGCGATTCAGGAAGCACAAGGCGAAGTTGTAGGTTTATGCAGTGTATTTACGTATGAGTTCCCAATTTCTCAACAAATATTTGCAGCAGAAAATATCAAAACCTTGAGTTTGAGTAATTACTCTTCATTAATTGATATTGCTTTAGAGAAAAATATTATTTCTGAAGAAGAAGTTACATTGCTAAAATCGTGGAGAGAAAACCCAAGTGAATGGGGGAAGTAATATTCAATTAAAAATTTTAAATTTCGATGTACGATGTTTCTTAATACAATTAATATTGTGCATTGTACTTTCGGCAGGTGACTCACAACCGAAATAAGCAGTTTGGTGAGGCAACAAGCTTTAAGAAAAAGCCATAAAAAATCCCGATAAATCGGGATAAAGTGCTAAGAAGTGGAACAAAATAATTGCCTAAAAGTATTGATTTTACTACATTTGCTATATATAAAGTAACAATAGAGTTACAAAGTATTCAAAAAAGTATAAAAAATCGCCTTATTATATATTAAGACTCTTTTGATTTTTCGTAACTTTCAATAGTCATTTATAAACATCATTTAGAATAATATTCTAATTTCAAGTATTTATAATATTTTTGAAAAAAAGCATATGAAAAACTAAGCCTTTTAATATTGTTATTCGTATTAATAAACAATTCTTCATTCAGTCAAAGTAAGAAAATGATACTTGACAGATTAATTGATATTCAAATTGGAATGACATACGAAGAAGTTATTGCAAAATATCCCAATCCAACCAATGGTAAAAGGAAAAAGGAAATTTTTTATAATATTTTGAAGTTGATAAATGGGATAAACGTCACTCATTTGTTACTTTATTTTTACAATAACAAGCTTTATGTAATGGAATTTGATTATTCTAATCCCATTCATGTTAGCTTAAAAACTAAATATGGATATACACCTATAGAAGATTTACATATTAACGGGTATTATGGATCTTATTCCAAATATTCCAACAGCAATATAGATGCTATCTATATAGATAACAGTATTTTCATAATTGATAATAAAATACAAAAGATAGTAGATTCAGTTGGGTTTTAATTGTACTATCGGCAGGTGCCTCACCGACCGAAATAAGCAATTTGGTGAGATAGCAAGCTGTAAATAAAAGGTAGTTTTCTATCTATTGCAACTACAAAAACATCGACTGCTTGAGTCCCTTAAAACGATATAATAAAAATGCGAAGGTACTATCTTAAAAAACAAATAAGTTTTAGAATATTTTTCTAAATTTGCAAATACGGAGAGGAGTCAAACTGCGACACGTCGATAGAATTGATTACCTTGTGTAGTGCCACTTTAGTTGGCACTATTTTTTTGCTTGTTTG
>CANHNT010000005.1 GCA_947461985.1 Bacteroidota bacterium
AGGTATACCAAAGGTAGTAAATAATTTAGTTTAAACTGCTATAAAATTTGAGCTAGAATATTAAATTCTATTTAATGCAATTTGGTATTTATTTTTTAAATGTGATGGTGTTACGGTGTATTATAAAATGATTTGACAAATCACATACATGAAATAATTTAATTAAAAAAACATTCCATATTTTTTATAAAAATGAAAAATAATTTATCATATTCTAGATATAAGCTGACATAAAATAAATTATTAAAAAATTCACAAGTATTATTTAAAAGTAGAATATTAAAAATAAATAAATAATAATTATATTTTATTTATTCAAATTCAATATTATAAAAATACAAATATATAATATCTATTAAAAGCGATAAATACTGAGTTACTATATTAAAAAAATTATTACAAAAATGCTACGTTTTATTTTTAGAATTTTAATAAATAAAAAAATAAATCATGTACAAAAACTTACTACTCTTTAAAAAAAGAAAACATTATTTTAAAATAATATTATATTATTTATTGATATTTTTAATTCCCAAAGCGCTCTCCTCACAAGTTACTGTTGCTGGTTCGGCAGGCTCTGCAAATGGAAATTATACAACTTTAAAACTTGCATTTGATGCATTGAATTTAGTTACTAATCAAACGGGAAAGTATATTACAGTTAGTATTACTGCTAACACTACAGAAACCGCTTCTGCTGTTTTAAATCAACCATCAGCAGCGAATTGGACAAGTTTAAAAATTTCTCCTTCAGGTGGCGCTTCAAGATTAATTACGGGTTCTTTTGCAAGTCCGATTATCAATTTAAATGGAGCTGATCGGGTAACCATAAATGGTCTAAACACGGGAAGTAATTCATTAACCATATCAAACACAAGTACAACTGGTGGTTCAGCATTGCAATTCATAAATGATGCTACCAACAATACAGTTACTTCTTGCACATTGAAATCATTATTTCCTTCCAACACATCTGGAGTAATCAATTTTTTAACTACTACAGGAACTACAGGGAATGATGGAAATACGATTAATCTTTGTGATATTGATTGTGGTGCTGGAGCAACAGCATCTCCTACACTAAATGCAAGAACAGGCATTTATTCTGCAGGAACGACTACGTCAACTACATTAAACAATAGTCAAAATACCATTTCAAATTGTACTATTTTTAATTTCTTTGGAGCCGATGCCGCAAGCAATGGAATATTCATTTCTACTGGTAGTACAGACTGGACAATCAGTAACAATAGTTTTTATCAGACATCAACAAGAACCCCTACTGCTGCTGCTACACATACTGCTATCAATATTAGCAATACAGCAAGTGGAAACAATTTTATAGTTAGTGGAAACAGTATTGGGGGTGATTCTCCTAATGCAACCGCTACTGCAAGCAAATGGACTATTACTGCTGCATTGACCAATGTTTTTAATGGAATTACATTAAACGTTGGTACCACAACTGCTAGTAGTATACAAGGTAACACAATCAAGAATTTAAGTATTCAATCTGCATCAACTGCGAATGTGTTTGTTGGAATAAATGTTACAGCAGGAAATGTAAATATTGGAACAATTGCAGGAAATGTAATAGGAAGCACAAGTGTTTCTGCAACAACAGCAGCACTATCTAGTATCACGTTGTTGCAATCAACAGCCAATGCAGGAATAGGTTGTGGTATTTTTACAAGCAGTACAGGAACCGTGAATATTAGCAACAATAGCATAGGTGGTATTTTTATGGCAGCTGCAGCAGCACCCAATACGTTAGGTCATACCTTTTATGGGATTCGTTTGACCGCAGGTACAAATAACGTATATACTAATATTATTGGTTCTACTTCAAATGCAAATAGTATTTATTCAGAAGGTTCAAAAAGTACAACAACCAATGCAAATACATTATCTGGTATAAGCATTAGTGGAGGAACGAACAATATTGGAGGGAGTGGACTCAATCAAGGAAATACCATCTCAAATATTAGTTACAATGCAACAGGTGGTACTGGACCAACAACAGCAGAAACAGTTTATGGAGTGCAAGCAACTTCGGGTACAAATTCAATTGTGAAAAATAACATTTCTAATTTAAGTAATGTATCTGGTAATATTGGAACAGGATCTTCAGCTTCGGTTGTAGGTATTTATGTACAATC
This sequence comes from Bacteroidota bacterium, assembly GCA_947461985.1. Classification (GTDB taxonomy): domain Bacteria; phylum Bacteroidota; class Bacteroidia; order Chitinophagales; family Chitinophagaceae; genus OLB11. Next base: position 2,160 of record CANHNT010000005.1, read on the forward strand.
AGCTACTACTAATCATACAGCTTCTCAAAATACCATTTCAAATTTATCAAATACGCATGCTGTTGCCGCAGTAACTATTCAAGGTATTTTTTATAATAGCTCTACAGGTACAAATATTGTAGAGAGAAATTTAATTTATAATTTAGATGCATCCAATGCGACTGCAACTTTGCACGGTATTTGGATTAATGGGGGTACTTCAACTTATCGAAATAATATGATTCGTTTAGGAACCAATGGCAACTCAGCTACGTTAGGAATGGCCATTAATGGAATTTCAGAAACAGTAGCAGGGATTGATAACCTTTATTTTAATAGTATTTATATTGGAGGTGCACCAACAACAGCTGCTAATAATTCGTTTGCATTTCAAAGCACAATAACAACCAATACTCGAAACTATAGAAATAATATTTTCTGGAATGCTAGAAGCAATAATGGTTCAACGGGTAAGCATTATGCAATTCGAGTTGGAGGAACTACAATCAATCCTGCTGGTCTAACCTCAAATAATAATGATTTATTTGCTAATGGAACAGGAGGATTTGTTGGATTATTCAATGCAATTGATAGAACCTTTTCAGCATGGCAATTGGCAACAGGACAAGATGCAAATAGTATAAATGCAGATCCATTGTTTGTAGGAGCAACTGCTACAAATCCAGATTTGCATATTACTGCCGGTACTCCAATTAATGCTATTGGTTTTCCAGTAAGTACCATTACAACAGATTTTGATGGAGATTATAGAGCGAATTTAACACCAACTGATATTGGAGCAGATGCTTATGATGCAGTTTGTACAACAGCTAATGGAGGTACTGCAATTGGTAGTTCTAGTTTTTGTAGTTCAGGTACACCATCAATAACAGCAAGTGGTTTTTCTACTGGTGCAGGCACAACTTATGAATGGATGTCGTCTTCAAATGCTTCAGATTATTCAATAGCAGGTACTGCTGTTTTTGGACAAACAGATCCATCAACTTTAACTGTAGGTGCTATTTCAACTACAACATATTATTGGCTTAAAGTGAGCTGTGCAACAAATGCTTCAGTTGCTTATTCAAATATGATTACGAGTACAGTATTTAATTTAGCAGCTGGAAATAATATTTCTACGTGCGATGGAGCTGGAGCTGTAAATATTACTAATGGAGCGGTTAATAATAATTATGCTGTAGCTACATGGACATCCAATGGAACCGGTACGTTTACCGATGCAACTTCAGTAACAGCAGCTACTTATAATCCGAGTGCGACAGATTTGTCTTTAGGAAATGTAACCTTAACCTTAACAGGAACGGCTACTTCTCCTTGTCCATTGGCAACATCTACAAAAACGTTAACAATTAATCAAGCCGCACCAGTAACCACAAATGCTTCTTTGTGTACAGGTGGTACAAGTATTGCTTTAACAGCAACAAGTTTATGTAAACAATCTATTGCAGCATTTGGCGGTACCATTACCAGTACTTCTCCTACAGCACATCGCCCAGTATCAGGAGCAAATTCAACTACATGTGGTTTTCAACAAACTCCTGGGGATATTAGACCATACAATATGCTTAATTTTAAAGTGTCGGTTTCAGGAAATTATATTTTTACAATGGATGATAATGCAAATTATGATGCCATCGCTTATATTGTGAAAGACACTTTAGGTACCAGTTTTGTTCCTGGGCTTTGTTCAACACAACCAGGAGGTGGAGGTAAATTTATTCGTGAAGATGATGATGATTCTCCATTAGGCGATGAACCTCGTTTAGGATTTGGAGGTTCAGGCTCGGTAGGTGCAGGTACAATGTATTTAATTGCTGGTGATAATTATTACCTCATTACCACATTTTTTAATAACCCTACTTTACCACAATCATTTTCATGGACCATTACAGGACCTGCTGGTGGAGGACAAGTGGTCAATCAATCACCAGCTGATGCAGTAATTAATTGGTATGACGCACCAGTAAATGGAAATTTAGTTGCTACTGGCGGTAGTTTTGATCCCGTGCCCAATATTTTATCAAATACCAACACAGTAGGCACAACAACTTATTATGCAGCATGTTCAAATAACTTAACTTGCCGTACAGCAGCAGTTTACGATATCGTAAATACGATTGTACCATCAGCAAACATAGGAACAGTCAGTGTAAATGCAGTTCAAGCAGATGGTTCATCAATTGTATATTCTAAAAATTGTGATTTAGTAGGAAAAATAATTGATGCAACTGGGGGTAATACATTGGGTTCTACAACCATGTCAGCAACATTAGCTTCTACCAATCCTATAGGAAGTCAATACGGATTTACGTATTGTAAACGTACATTTGAGGTAAGTCCAACCAGCAATGGATCTGCTAACTTAACCTTTTATTTAACGCAAGCAGACTTTACTGATTTTAATGCTAACAAGCCTACTTGGATGTCTCCATTACCTATTAGTCCGACGGATCCATTTATTGCCAATATTCGTGTAACAAAAGTATCTACTAATGGAGCGCATAAAAATGTTTTATTATCGAATAGTAATTTCTCTTGGAATACAAATGGTTACTGGCAATTGTCAGTAAATGTAGTTGACACAAGTGCAGGTACTTATTATATAACATCAACACCAGATTGTGTAAATAAAGAAGTAAGTGGTTTAACTGTGGGAACGCCAACGAGTTCTACTGTTCCATTAACTTGGACCCCATTACCATCTACAGAATATGGTTGGTTTCAGGTACAATATAAACTTTCAAGTTCATCTACATGGCTTAATAGTAGTATTGCTTCTGTTGGAGCTTCATCTTCGATTGTTACAGGTTTAGTAGCAAATACTGCGTATGATTTTAGAGTAGCAAGGGTATGTTCTCCTACGTATTCTGGAAATTGGACTGCTCCAGTAAGTACATCTACAGCAACAATTCCATGCTCTTACCCTCCAAGTAACATTGTAGTTTCAAATGCAACACTAACATCAATAACAATAAATTGGAGTCCAGTGGCAAATATTGGATGGTATGGAGTTCAATACAAAAAAACGTCAAGTACTACTTGGAGCTCTTTTACAACTGGAAATACTTCAGTAGTCATAAATGGACTTAGTGCGAACACATCATATGATGTACAAGTAAAAACATTTTGCAATACTGCAAATGCAGGTTTATCAAGTGCATATAGTGCAACTATTATAGCCAACACCAATGGTATACCTTGTTCTTTAGCTCCAACTGGATTAGCAGTAGCAACAGTAGGTATGACATCGGCAACTGCAACTTGGACGGCAGTAACCGGAGCTGGTTGGTATGGTATACGATATAGAGCAGTAACAGCAGGAAATACAAATAATTGGTTGAATATTACCTCTGCAACTCCATTTATTTCAATAAATGGCTTGCTAGCAAATACTTTATATGAAATACAAGTAAAAACTTTCTGTACAAGTGCAAATGCTGGTGTGTCAAGTGATTGGTCTAGCTCTGAACAGTTTACAACTACATTAACTTCTACTAATCCTTGTACAGTAGCTCCAACAGGTTTAGCAATATCGGCAATAACAGGAACAACTGCAACAGCCACATGGAATGCAATAACCTCTGGATATGGTTGGTATGGTTTTAAACACAGAGCTCAAAATACAACCACTCCTAATGCTTGGATTGTAACGACTACGACTACCAATACAAAAACATTAGTAGGATTAGTATCAGGTACAACTTATGAAGCAAGTGTAAAAGTATTTTGTAACAATAATTTCCCTGGATTATCAAGTGATTGGAGTGATACAACATTTACCTTTACAGCAGGAACTCAGTCAAAATCAATAGGAACAACAATGTCAAATGAAGTTTCAATTTATCCAAATCCAACATCGGATGAGTTAAATATTGATTTAGTGCTGGATAATGAAGATGTAACAATAATTAAAGTATTGGATATTAGTGGACGCCTTGTGAAACAAATAAAAACATCAACAAGCATCGGGCAAAATAATATCAAAATCAGTTTAGCAGAATTGACAAACGGGTTATATATTTTCCAAATTATCAATAAAGATAAAATGATACATATAAGTCGTGTTAGTAAAAAATAATATTGATAAATATTAAAAAAAATTGGCTGCTCATTGAGTGGCCTTTTTTTTGCAATTTATTAAACGTAGATTTTGTTTAAATGATTTTCAAATGGTTCTTACATTTAATAATTTTTTTTTAAAGCGTTTTAATAACATAAAAGATACAATAAAAATTAGACATGAAGAATTTTAATTAGGAGTTTGTAAACATAAATGGATGTTCATCATTTTTCTATACTTTCAATAATTGATCTTATTGAAAAAAGGAATGCTTTTTTAGGTTGATATTTCCAAGTGGATAAAAGGAATGCTGTATTTTTTGAGGGCTAATTTGAAGTAGAATTTGTTGAATTAATTTTACTATAATTATACAAAACGGACTTGAGCTCTATTGGAGAGCAACTTAATTTGGATAGTGTAATGTCCGACTAAAGAGTTGTTTCAATGGCTTGTTATTTTTGATGACCCATTGTTTATGTAAGAATACATTATACCTTCAAAAATTCACCTAAACAATATTTTTTTCATCTTTATGGGCAGTCTATTATGATTGCGTATTTTTCGTTTTAAATTTTAAAAATACGCAATCAATTGCATTATTGTATTTGGGACTTATAAGTGCCTATATCCTTACCAAGTGAACAATTGGGAAGATTGTTTTAAGACTTCTAATTCATAAGCGTCTATGAGAGCGCATAGTTTTTTTGATTCAGGGGATTAATTGTTCGCTTTTTTAAAAATTATTCCCAACGTATTATTCTGCTCATTCTACCAATAGACCCTTAAGAATTCTTTATGAATTCACAGTATATGCAAGACATTTTTTAAATCTTTTTGTAAACTTACACCAAACTTTGTGTGTGCTTTTATTTCAACATTTTATTAGTTTTACTTGTGCCCATACCACCTGATTTTTTAAGATGCAAACAAACTAAATAGTCATAGTGGCGTTCTTTTAGCAATCTATCAATTGATTTTGGGTTACCATTAAATAACATTTTGAGTATGAAATACATAAGCCATAATATCCTTTTTGTGTAATGAAGATAAAATTAAGAAATCATTTAATCCATTTTAACCCCACCAAGAAAGCCTGCTTTTTCTACCATACATTTTTTTAATGTTCGTCAAAAATTTACATGTAGATTTCATCTATAATTTATATTCAAGAAATAAAAAAAACGGCTCCAAATTTATTTGGAGCCGTTTTTAAAATTAATGCAGTACTTATTTTTTGATAAATGAAACTGCTTTTAAGCCATTAATATACACTTCATAAAATCCTACAGATAATGGACTAATATCATATATGCCAGTAGTATTGATCATATATTGTATAGATTTTCCATTCATATCAATTATATAAAATGATTTTATTTTTTTGTCTGAAATACTTATGTTGATACTATTAGTAGTTACAGGATTAGGATAAATTGTAATTAAATCATTTGCTCTTGACTCTACCATAATAATATTTGAGTAATTTATTTTATTATCAATATCAACCATTGCCAATTTGTAGAAACTTTTGTTATTTGCATTTATATCTTTAAATGAATAGTAACGATTTCCTTTTGCATAAACAGTACCTATTTTTTCAAATGTGCTTCCGTTTTTACTTTTTAAAATTTCATAATAATTAAAATTTATTTCATCTGCTACTGTCCATTCTAATAAAGTGGTATTAGCCTCTACTATAGTTCCTTTAAATTCTAATAAAGTAACTGGTAATGGAGTTGTCCAACTAATTGTATAAGACGCCGGAGTTACAGAAATAACACTGGCTGGATCAGAATAAGAAAAATTAAAAGTTACACTCGTAATACCAGGCGTATTTAATGAAACCGTTAATAACGAAGGATTAAAATTAGGAATTGGCACACCAGCAACTACATTAACACCATTATAAAGCAGCGTTGCATTAGTAGGCAGCGTGTCTATTAATATGGTTTGATTATTCGTTAAAGTGCCACTTTCTAAATCGGTTGCCCATGGACAAACAACATTAGGATACATGCTAGCATCAAATGGAATTGTGGTATTTAATGTTGGAGTAATAATTGTCGTGTTGTATGATGCGCTGATAGGAGAGTGATCTACTCCAAAATTAATATTGGATACATTGTCTGTTAAAACTGAAACTAAAATGACTCCATTTGGCGTACCATCACTACCAATATTTGTTGAATTATTTTCCCCGGTATTAAACCACTGTAAAGGTAAAGAAGCAACGGGTGCAGGCAGACCAACTGTTCCAACACTTGTTGATAAAACAATTGAATAATTTGTGTTTGGAGTTACAGAAAAAGCATATTGACCTGCGGCATTTACATCAGAATTAGCAACTACATTACCCATTAAATCTACTAGAATTGCATATAATTGACCATTAATATTTGTGCCTGGACCATTTACAATTCCACCACCAACATCGTTTAATCCATTAGCGTCATTAAAAACATTTCCTGTGAGTGAGGGGCATGTTTTAAATGAAATTGCTCCAGAAGATATGCTTGCACAAGTTTGTGAAGCAACTGCAGCTGCAGTGGTAGAGCCTACAGTTGGAGCAACGCCCGTACTTGAATAAATACCTTGTATTGAAAAAGTACCTGGAATTAATCCACTTAAATCGATATTAGTAGCTACTGTAGGCGTTTCGGCAAAGTTTGGAAGTCCATCGGCATCATCATCAGCCAATATTACTTTTTTAATTAATCCATCTTCACCAATGATTATAAAATAGTATCTATAAGTACTCATCCCACAAGCAGGATATGTAAAACCGCTTACATTATTTAAAGATATTGAACCATTCAATAAAGTTCCATCCGGATTTAAATCCCCACAAATTCTTGAAGTAGCAGAGTTGGTAATTAACACGCCACCACCATTTGCTTTACAACCAGTTACAGATGGAGCCGTTGGACAAGAACTGCAATTTGGCATCGTGCTATAGGTTCCTGTAAAACCTATGGCACTATTTGTTGCATCCCAAGCGTGCCCTATAGGATCTATATAAACACCTGCAGATAATGAGTGACTATCAATTACATTTGATCCTGATACTAAATTACCAGAATTACCTGATAATGTGGTATTACTAACTGTAGCTCCTGATATTACATTACCACCACTGCCTGTAAGTGCATTGTCTTTAAATAAACAATTGGTGATGCTTGTGGGTGCACCACCAGATCGAATAACACTTGAAGTAGAGTTTCCTGCATTATTGCTATAAAAAACAGCATTTGAAACATTTGCAGAACTTGCATTACTAGCGATACTGATTGCAGAGCCATATCTTCCTGCTACGTTATCTTGAAAAGTACAATTATCGACTGTTAAAATTGTTCCTTGATCTGCATGAATTGCACCACCATCTCGATCGCTTAAACTAGCGTTCGCATTGTTATTGCAAAAACCAGATGCTAAAAAATTTAAATTAGCGTATTTCCCATAAACTGCCCCTCCTTGACTTGAAGCATTGTTGCCAGAAAAAGTACAAGCTGTAAAATTTACCACAGGGTGTTCATCAGCATTGTTTTGAGCCATTGCAAAAACGGCACCCCCGGTTGCTGCATAATTGCATAAAAAGGCGGTGTTTGTAACATCTACAATATAATTCCTAGTTGCAGGAGGTAAGTGGGATGTTCCATTGTTTCTGATATAAAGCGCTTGCCCGGTTCCTTGACCACTAGGATTACCATTATTTTGAAAAGTACATCTATCTACATAGTTATGCAAATCTGGTGTTCCAGCAAGTGCTGTTTCTGCTGCATCTCCATCAAAACGAAGAGCACAAGCGCTGTTTAATGCGCTTTGGTGAAATACACAATTTTCAACATGAACATTCGTGCAGTTGATAAACATTAATGAGGCATTACTCCCTTGCCATCCTGAAAAATGAATATTTTTAATTGTAAACCCATTTACAGACTCTACTGTCATAATTGAATTTTGAGCACCCGTTCCATTATCATTCGAATTATGCCAATAAACACAACCAATGCCTTCTATTATTGTTCCAGGTAAAAAAGCATTATTAATTCCTGAAGTGACACTTTGACCAGGACCAAAACCTAAATTTCGGTTGGCATTGCTTGTCATTGTTGCGTACGGGTAATCACCTTCTTGTATGTAAATGGTACTATTACTCGATGTCAATGCTCTTAAAGCTCCTCTAAGAGATTGTTTTGGTAAAGCACTCGTTCCTGGATTAGTATCAGAACCTGAAGTGGGGTTTACGTAAAGTTGTGCACTTAAACTTGCTGAGCAAAAAATAAATGCAAAAAAAATTAGTAGGTTTTTTTTGTTCATATTATGTAATTTATATACCAAATTTAATGATATACATGACATAAAAAGTTACAAAAAAACCCCAAATTAGGATTTCTGATTTATACTATTTCGCTAAATGAAGGGCTTATGGTATACGAATCCATTTTATTTTTTTAGCATAATGCAAGAAAATATATTTTTTTCAATAAAATCAAACGCATTAATTTTATTTTCATCAAACTCCCATTTAACTTTTTTATTAGCATTAATCATAGTTGAATATGAGTTTAAAATATAAGTTTCAAATTTTGTGTTGTCTTTGACTTTATTTCTTTTACGTTTTTGAATTAAATAATTTACATGTTCGAAATTATTTAATTCAAAATGAACCAAAATATTTAAAAATTGAATTTTCTTGTAATAATTGGGGCGGTCATTTATTTTAAATTCATTTAAAACGATATTGATAAAATCCAATGCGATATTATAATTTTTTATGGAAAATAAACAATGGGATACTAAAAAATAGAGTTGAATTATATAAAATGGCTCAATAAAAGTAATTATTTTTTTTAAGTCAGAAATAATTGAATCAACTCGTTCTTCTAATTGATCGAATTTTTGAAATTGGATATGCCACTCTAATTCTGAAATAGCTGTAATAATAAATATTCGTTGGCTAATCATTTCTTTACTAAAACTCAGTTGTTTTTTAAACGGAAAACTTCTTAAATATTCTAATGATTTAAAAAAAGATTTATTTTTTTTATGAAAAGGATTTGCCAATAACCTTGAATACACCGAAACATAATCCAACGGATTTTCAGAAGCATAAAATGAACTTGAATCCATGTGCTTAATTAATATTGTCAAATACTGGTACTCTTTTTCTTTTTCGCCTGTTAAAAAAGTATAATCGATATGTATAAGATACCAATATAATTTTGATGTGAATGAGGTGGCCATTTCAACATTTTTCATCAAAGAATTGTCGAAAATAATTTTATATGCTAAAATAATACTAGCTTCTTCTTTTGATTCGTATTGAAGTTTTAGTAAATAACTGTCGTAATACAACAGCGTAATTTCTTTAAAGTTATTTAACAAATTTGTTTGGTGAGCAATTTCTTTATTTACTTCAAATGCTTTTTCTATACCAAATGCATAACCTACACACCTTTTTTTCCATGTTAATATTTCTAATATAAGAACTAAATGGTCAATCTCTTTCGCAATTTTTTCTGCTTGTTTTATTGTTCGTAAGGCCTCATTAAATAGTCCTTTATAAAATAATATTTCTATAGAAATAATATACTCTTTTATAATTAAACTTTGCGTTTTTGAATTATGGAATTCATTTAAACTTTTTAAAATATTATTAAATAAATAGTTTTTATCGGATGCAATAAAACTTGCATTGTGGTTCGATTTTTTGTATATTTTTTCTATTAACAAATTGTCTTCTTCCTTTAATTCATCTATTATATGAAACAGGGTAAGATACTTATTGTCTTGTTTTGCTGAATGTCTATTTGCAAATATTGAAAAATATCTTTTTTCAGACATTTGCATATTTTTAATAAGGTTAAAAAGTAAACTTTTTTGCATTTGGATAGTAAAGTAGGAAGCATGAAGATATAAATAAAATTTTAATTAAATAATTATAAATCTTTTCAATCAATCTTTTTTTACTATTTTAGGGAAAAAACTATGCGTTTTTTCTTACATATTTTGTCAAAATAATAATTGCTTGGCCATCAATTCTGCCTTCAATTTGTTCGGTATTATCTGCTACCAGTTTTATGCTATGCACTACCGTGCCTAAACGAGCATTGGCAGTGGAGCCCTTTACGTCTAATGATTTTATTAATACAACATTATCGCCTGCTTTTAAAATAACGCCATTGCAATCTCTGTGTAAATCTACCTCAGCTGAATTTACATCATCACCAGATGCTTTTGCCCAAGTTAAATGATCGTCATCTAAATACATCATATCCAAAGCATCCATGGCCCAACTTTCGTTTTTCAAACGATTTAACATTCTCCAGGATACAACTTGTACACCCGGCACTTCGCTCCACATCGATTCGTTTAAACAACTCCAGTGTGCACTTGCCAATTCTTCTTTTTTGTCTAATTGTAATTGACATGTTGAGCAAACATGAATAATTTCCTCAATTCGTTTTTGTGGATTGGGTGGAATTTCATATACTTTTAAATTGTTGGTTGATGCGCATAGCTCACATTGGTTACCGCTTCTTTCTACAAGTTGTTTTTCTAAACTCATCATTTTTTTATTAAAGTACGAAAGTAGTATTTTAAATGCCAAAACAATGTTTCCATTTGGTAAGCGTTTTATTTTTAGATACTTTTGAAAAACATTTTCAATAAAAAGCAATGAAAAAAACAGCACTTTTATTAATAGCAACTAGCTTAATTCAAATTACTGCTTGTAATAATGAAGAAACCACACAACAAACTGCAACAACGGATACCCCTGCAAAAACCGTAACTAATGCCCCTGCTTTTGATGCAGAAAACGCCTATAAATTAATTGAAACACAAGTTGCATTTGGTCCTCGAGTACCAGGCACCATTGCTCAAACAAAATGTGCGGCTTGGATTGAATCAGAAATAAAAAAATATGCTGATACCGTTTATATTCAAAAAACGACCGTAACGCAACCCATTTCAAACAAAAAATATCCTTGCATAAATATTATTGGAAGCATGAATCCTGCTGCAACACAACGTGTTTTGTTGCTAGCGCATTGGGATAGTAGACCATGGGCCGACCAAGATACCAAAGATCAAAATAAACCCATTGATGCAGCCGATGATGGTGGAAGTGGTGTGGCTGTTATGCTTGAAATTGCGGCAAAATTGAAACAACAAAAACCAAGCATTGGCGTTGATTTTTTATTTACCGATGCTGAAGATGTTGGAAAAACAGAGTGGACGGAAGAAAGCTATTGTTTAGGAACGCAATATTGGGCAAAAAATCCTCATGTAGCAGGTTATACAGCAAAATTTGGTATTTGTTTGGATATGGTGGGTGCTAAAGGTGCATTGTTTCCTTTAGAAGCATTTTCAAAACATTATGCGCCTGATGCGCAAAAACAAATTTGGGATATTGGTAACCGATTAGGTTATTCTGCTTATTTCTCTTACAGCGATGGTGGTCAAATAACAGATGACCATATTCCAATTAATGAAATTTCTAAAATTCCTTGTGTTGATATCATCAATCTTCAATACACTGGTTTTGGAACCCATTGGCACACACACAATGACAATATCAATATCATAGATAAAAATACACTCAAAGCAGTTGGACAAACCGTTTTGCAAACGCTGTATGAAGTGGAGTAAATTACAAATGATTACTTAAATAAAACCCCAGTGAAATTTGATTTTGTATCACAATTTTAGGATTTTGCTCTAATACATAACCTACTTTTGTTCGCCATGATAATCGTACATATTTTAATAGTAAAATATGAAAAACATGATTGACATCCAACGTATAACTTTTTAAATCCTTAATCGTTTTTAATGGTGTAAACACATTGCCATAAAATTCCCAATGAAAATTTTTATTTAAATGTTGCAATGGAACCGTTGATGTCAATGTTAAGCCTATATCTGATTTTTTTTGTTCTCCTTTTTCTAATCCATTAATTTTTTCAGTTTTTCGAGTTTCAAAAATTTCCTGATTTTTTATTTTCGTAACCTTGCTACTGCCTAAACCTAAATTAATGATGCTGTTTCCTCCTGCTTCAAACGTGATACCTCCGGAATACATAATTACACCAGGACTCATAAATCCATCATATAAATATTTTTCTTGTTCGCCTTGCTTGTTTGTTCGATATTGATACGTGTTGAATAGTTTTGTTTTGGTATTGGCAGTGAGTGAAACGTATAATTTCTTTTTATAAATAGGATAATACAAACTGTTTTTGAGTGTAAATTGGTCTTGTGTTTTGGTGGTTATGCTGTCAAAAAAATGGCGCACTCCATAGTCATTAAAAAAATATAAATCCCATTTTACGCCTCTAAATTTCAGGTTGCTTTTGATGTCCACATTGTAGTAAAAATTCAAATTGTTGACTTCTGTTTTTTCTTCACTGTTGATGTAATGAATGCCAGTGAGTGTGGTATAAAAATCGTAATATAATATCCAACGATAGGCAAATTTCTTGATGTAAGCCGAATCTACTATTTTGTTCGGCACATTGTCACTCATGATTCTAGGTGCAGAAGTGTAGAGTAAAGTATCTCTATTGATTGGCATAGGTAATCCCATAAAATAAGGCGAATAAACTTGAAACGTATCGCTTGCTAATAATGCTACCGGCAACGATTGTGCAAACAATTTTGGTTGTACTAAAAATAAAAAAACAAAAAGCCTCCCTGCCCTCCAAAGGAGGGTTCTAGCTTGTATGAATTGATTATTTTTCATAATTATCATTTGTAAAAAATTGTGTGGGTTTTACAAGTGCATTAAAGTCCTCCAAAGGAGGACTTAGGAGGCTTATTACTTCACAAAAACCACTTTATAAACTCCTTTATTAAATTCAATAGGATAAATTCCTACAGGAACCACATAATCTTCTGGCATTTTTAATGCTTCAATTACGTCCTCAGGAATGGGCATTTCCTCTGTGAGTTCATGTTCTTTTTTGTCCACTAAAACTTCTGCCAAAGCATCATTTTTTAGTACCACATCTTCAGTAAACTGAATACTAAAACTACCCGGTCGAGGCTCGTTGTAAACGTATGTCATTTCGGCTTTACTGTCTGCCGATTTGCTACCACAACGAGTGCCAATGGGATTGCATTTAGAGTTTAAAATGGTTCCTGTTTTATCTATTTTATCAGCATAGCTGATGAGGTAAATGCATAGCAAGAGCACAATACCTCCAATTTGAAATGAATGTTTCATTGTAAAAATATTTTTTTGAAATAAAAAGTCTGATGAGTAACCCGTTCGTCATTGCGAAATATTAAGCAATCACATGATTTGTTTGATAGCTTCCTTTGTCGCTGTGACGGATCTGTTTTTTAATTTAGATTTTCTGATGGATTAGAAAATGCGGAATTCCTAAGCTATTATTGTATATCTAACCAAGAATTTTTTTGTAGTGGATATTGGTTAAAAAATACCAATATTATTTGATGCCATTATAAATCTTTAATAGTAGAACCAATAAATTCAAAAAAATCAATTTTTGAACGGTATCCATTTTTAATAATTTTACTTTTTTCATAAATTATGTAATAGGGAACTCCAATAATATCGTTTTTACATTCTTCACAAATATCATTTCTAAAATTTAATCCTTTTTGCCTAGAATCGGACTTTTTATCTTTATACATTTCACTGTCAATAAAATAAACTGTAGATAGTTGTATATTATCTTGTTTTATTATATTTCTTAAATCAGACTCACGTTTATATTTTTCACTACTGCATAATATAATATTTACATTATCACCAAAACTATTTTTAATTTTTTAATATCCTCTAACATGTATGAAGTCACACCACAGTCGTTTGAAAATATAACTACTACATTAATTTTAGCTTTGCTATTGTTTAATAAATCATTTAAATTGTTTTTGTCAATAGTTTGAATTTGCAAACCTATGTTTTGATTTTTGAAATCAACTCTTGATTGAGCAAAATTAAATAATTATACTTTTTGGGCGATAATGGATGTTGGTGAAAAGACCAATTTCCGCTAAAAGGAAGGATATTTATTTTATAAAATAGGTTAAAATGTCTGAAGGATATTTATTTTTATAACCTCTGTAACCATGAAAAATGACATTATTATTTTTATCAAATAGTATTATATAAGGAACACCAATAATATCATCTTTGCATTCTTTGCATATTTTATTTCTAAATATTAAACTCCTTTTTCTGTCATCAATAAATGATTTAATGTTATTATCTATTATATATGTTGGATAATAAAACTGATTATTAAATAATTTTTTTTGAAGTATTTGTACTAAATAAGGTGCAATGTTATCAGAGCTGATTAAATAAAAATTTACTCTTTCATTAAGTGTGCTATCAGATTTTTTTATATAGTTCAATTCATAACCAGTACCTTGACATCCTGAAGTGTAAAAGACAAAATATTTATACTTATTTTTTGCCCCTTTTATTAACTGATTAAAATTTGAATCATTTAATAATTGTATTTCAATATCTTCATACTTCTCTTTTACATACTTTTTATATGTAATTTCTTTAAAAGAAATTGGCAATAAATTATTCTTATCTTTTTTTACATGTTCATTTTTTTTATTAGCAACATTGGACAATCTAACTAGTGTGTTGCCACAAGAATATAAAAGTATTGTAATTAAGAAGAATTTAATTAATAAAAATTTGCGCATGACTATAAGTTTATAAATTTAATATGTTATTGATTTTTGTAATTACGGAAGTTAAGAGTATAATCATTTCCCAAAATTTATACGTTAATCAAAAAATGGCATTTCTACTTCTTGGATAAATAACCAGTTAAATAAAAATTGTCGACCTTACTTTTAAGGTCGACAATTTTATAATTATTCTAAAATAACTAAATATGCACCTGATTTTTCATCTATAATAAAATGATATGCACCTGATTTTATATTTCCAGAATGTGTTAAATTTAAATTTTTTATAATTTCATCTTCAATTTTAAAATCACCATTGATATCAAATTCATCATTTTCAAAATCTTCTTTAAATGTATTATAATATTTTTTGCTAAATTCTATTGCAAGTTTGTCGTTATAATTAACAAAAATAGAAGAATACTCTTGATTTTCTATATCAAATTTTTCAGTTCCGTCAACTATTTTTAGCGAAGGTATATCAACATTCCCTTTAATTGTTCCTGTACACATTCCTCTACCAATACATTCAGTACCAGTTTTTGTCGCATTCCATTCTGGTTTTCCTCTTTTCCATGAGAATTCAATACCAAATAATTTAAAAGCACTTGCTGAATTACTGCTAAAAACTGCTACTAAAGCAAAAACTGACATTAAAATAATACGTTTCATGATTTTCTTCGGTTTAAACAGAGCCGACATGTTTTGTTGTTTTAAAGATTTCCCTACTCTAGTGTATGCCTTTTCGTGTAACTGCATTTGCGTGTTGGTGGCTTCGTTAAAAATAGGTTGAGTTTTTTGTAAATGAATAGGTCAGGTTAGGATTGTTATTTATGTGTCCTTCTGATTGGTTTTTCAAAAATTTCAACTTTTTATTTTTTTAGATGCGCATCTTTTTTGTTTCTTAAGCCGATACAAACATACAGGTACTATTCATCGCTCAAAAACTTTTGGTGGTTATAAAATATAACCAAATTGGTTATAAGATATAACTTGACAATGTGAAATATTTTGTTATGTACAACAATTTCTCTACATTTGTTTTGCATAAATAATTAATAACAGCGTAAGCTTTCATACCGCTCTTAAGTTACTAAAATCTACTAATTTTCATTACGAGCCAAAAATGATACGAGCAGGGCGCATCCAATAGGGTGTTGATTATGTGTATTATTTTTTTGAAAAGTAACCTTTTGGCATCTAGGAAGGTCCACAGCAAACGCACCCATTGAACAAACATATGAAAGAAAAAACACAAAACAACCTTAGGTTACTGCGTCTTTTACATGGCGATTTACCACAAAAATATATAGCATTTAAAATTCAAGTTAGCCAAGCAGCCTATTGCAAAATGGAACGAGGAGAGCTCACTCCATCTAAAAAAGTACTCAATAATGTATGTGAGTTTTATTGTCTAGAAAACCATGAAATTATTTTTTTACAAAAAGAAGAATTAAAAAAACGATTGTTTCATAACCCTGTATCGATAGAATATAAAACGAAAGACAATGGAATGATAGAAATAGAAAATTTGAAACGAAAATTAAAAGTGATGTTAAACAGCATGAAGGTATTTTAAAGAAATAGGATAAAATACAACTTGAAACATCCTTGATTTTTTAACACGTACTTGTACTTCCTCCCAACTAATACCTTTGACTTTTCAAGATTTTAAATCGTTGCCCTCTCATTTATTTCAGTTACTA
>CANHNT010000006.1 GCA_947461985.1 Bacteroidota bacterium
AAAACAGATATCAATGGGTTTTTTAATATTCCAAAATTACCTGCAGGCTCGTATATTATGGTTGCTTCCTCTATCGGTTTTGAAACTTATGAAAAAGAAGTAATGATTGAAGCAGGAGAAAACACACAAGTAAAAATTTCGTTGTTGAAAAAATCGAAGGAATTAAGAAGTGTAAGTATATCAGCCAAAAAAGAAGAAAAAACATACGAAACAAAAGTAGGGATGACCAGAATAACTCCTAAAGAATTAAAAATAATGCCAAGTATAGGAGGAGAGCCTGATATTGCACAATACTTGCAAGTCATGCCCGGTGTAATTTCAACAGGTGATCAAGGAGGACAATTATATATTAGAGGAGGTTCACCCATTCAAAATAAAATTTTATTAGATGGAATGACTATATACAATCCGTTTCACTCTATCGGATTATATTCTGTTTTCGAAACTGATGCCATTCGCTCAGCCGATGTGCACAGTGGTGGTTTTGGGGTTGAATATGGCGATCGTACCTCAGCAATTGTGAGTGTGACTACCAAAGATGGAAATAAAAAAAGGCAATCGGGCAAATTGGCCATTAATCCAATTTTAGCCAAGGTTTTTTTAGAAGGACCTTTGCTTAAGGACAAAGGAGATACAGGAACAGCAATCACTTATATTGCATCATTAAAACACAGTTATTTAGACAGAAGTTCAAAAACATTATACAGTAGTTTAGGGGAACCCTATTCGTCTGGACTCCCATTTACATTTACAGATTTATATGGGAAAATAAATATCAACACGAATAATGGAAGTAAGTTTAGTTTTTTTGGATTTAATTTTAATGATCGAGTTAATTATTTAAATATTTCTGATTTAAACTGGAAAAGTTCAGGAGGTGGAACCAATTTTGTAATAACTCCAGGAAATTCGTCTTCATTAGTTTCTGGTGGTTTTTATTTTTCAGATTACAAAATAAAATTAGATGAAAACGATGGAAAGCCAAGAGAAAGTGCTATCAATGGTTTTGATGCAAACATAAAAGTATCTACTTATTTTCCTAATCATACAGAACTATTTTATGGGATCGAATTTGCAGGTTTTAAAACCCAATATCAATATTATAATTATGTAGATATTTTACAAGTACAAAATGATTACACCACTCAATTAGGTGGTTTTTTGAAATTGAAAAAGAGTTTTGGCGATAAATTTATTTTTGAACCAGGATTGAGAATACAATATTATGCCTCATTACCAGTAACGAGGGTTGAGCCTAGAATAGCGATGAAATACAATTTAACTAAAAATCTTCGATTGAAAGGTTCTGCTGGGATGTATTCTCAAAATTTAATTTCATCTAAATCAGACAGAGATATTGTAAATTTCTTTACAGGATTTTTAACTTCACCAGATTTTGAAATTGCAAAACCAGATGGGAGTTATGCAAAAAATAATATTCAAAAAGCATACCATGCAGTTTTCGGAATTGAAGCAGATGTAAACGATTTTGAATTTACAGTGGAGCCATGGTATAAATATTTTGACCAGTTAATTACAATCAATAGATATAAATTGAAGCAAGAAGACCCCGATTTTTCAATTGAAAAGGGCCAAGCTTATGGGACAGATTTTACCTTGAAATATGCAAAAGGTCGAAAATATCTTTGGGCAGTGTATTCTTATGGTCATGTAGATAGAAACGATGGCAAGCAAACGTATCCTACACCATTTGATAGAAGACATAACGTTAATATTTTAGCATCGTATACCATGGGCAAAAAATGGGATTGGGAAATTTCTGCTCGTTTCAATTATGGGTCTGCTTTCCCATTCACTCAAACGCAAACGTTTACTGAAAATATTAATTTTGCTGGCGGTATTGGAACGGATTACTTAACTCAAAATGGAAGTTTAAATATTGTGTATGCCAATAAAATTAATGGTGGCCGATTGTCTGATTATCATCGTTTAGATTTATCTGCAAAGAAAAAATTCTCCTTTGGGAAATACAATGTTTTAGAGCTAACAGCCAGTGTGAGTAATGCGTATGATAGACAAAATATATTTTACATTGATCGTGTAAAAAACACGCGTCAATATCAATTGCCCGTCTTCCCAAGTTTAGGGGTCTCTTGGAATTTTTAGAATTAAAAAACAACATAATTTGAAAAGAATAATTTATTTAACATTACTTTCTATCTCAATCTTAACAACGATAAACGCTCAAAAATCAATTCGATTTACAGATAAAAATTATTGGCTACATGAAGCAGAAAAACAACTTCAAGTAGGTTTATACAATCAAGCTGAAAACTCGTTGAAATTATTTTTTGATAAAAGAAAAAGTTCAGTGCTCGACTATGAAACCCAATGGGCAAAATATTTACAACTTTTAGCCGCACTGAATTTACAACGATATGATGCTGAATATAATTTCAAAATATTTATAAATAATACGCCTTTTGATTTAATAAAAGAAAGAGGACATTTTTTATTAGCAAGATATTATTTTAGTAAAAATAATTTTGAATTAGCCATACCTTCATTTGAAAAGTCGGGTATTGATTTTTTAACGAATGAAGAAATCTCCATCCGAAATTTTGAATTAGGATATGCATATCTTGCTTCACAAAAATTAGAAAAAGCAGCACCATTATTTGCTTCTGTAAAAGGAATTCCAGGATCGTATTTTACACCAGGAAATTATTATCATGGAATATACTGTTACTATAATAATAATTATGACGAAGCATTAACGAGTTTTAAATTGTCTGAAAATGATCCTCAATTTAAATCAGTAATTCCTTTTTATTATACCGAAATAAATTATTTAAAAGGCAATAAAAAACAAGCGTTAGAAGATGCAAAACAAGCGTTAGATGGAGGCAAATCTATTTATTACCAAAACGAATTAAATCAGTTGGCTGGTCAGATTTATTTTGAGCAAGATGATTTTAAAAATGCAGAAATTTATTTTAATAAATACATTGCATCTTGCGAAAGTCCAAGAAAAGAAGATTATTTCAGATTAGGATATGTGCAATATCAACAAGCAAAATTTAATCAAGCCACTACTAACTTTAATTTAATGTATAAAGGCAACGATTTAATTTCTCAAAAAGCATATTATTTTTTAGCTAATTGTTATTTAAGTTCAAATAAAAAAGACAATGCCTATAATGCTTTTTTGAGTTGCAGTGAAATGAATAACGATTTAAAATTAAAAGAAATTGCGTTGTTTCATATTGCAAAATTAAGTTATGAAAATAAGGAAGATGTACTGGCAGAAAAACAATTGTCAAATTTTTTAATCCAATTTCCAACTGCTCAATATTCATCTGAAGCAATGGAACTATTGGCCTACTTAAACATTAAAAATGATCGCTTTGATGATGCCATGATTGCCATGAATAAAATGAAATCTATTTCGGCACCATTAAAAAAAATGTATCAACGTGCTAACTATGCTAGAGGAATTCAAATGTTATTGGATGAGAATTCAGAAAAAGCCTT
The DNA here is from genome assembly GCA_947461985.1 of Bacteroidota bacterium. Classification (GTDB taxonomy): domain Bacteria; phylum Bacteroidota; class Bacteroidia; order Chitinophagales; family Chitinophagaceae; genus OLB11. Next base: position 3,496 of record CANHNT010000006.1, read on the forward strand.
AAATTATTTTGACGAAAGTAATCGATATAAAATAGATCCTATCATCGCCAGTTTAACCACTTTTTGGCAATCTGAAACCATGTATAGAATGGGACGTTTTGAAGAGGCTTTAGATTTCGCTGATTTTTTTATTAATAATACAAATGATCAAGCATTGCAAGATTACCAATCAAAAGCGCATTTGTTGAAATCGTATGTTTATTTTCAAAATGAGGATAAAGAAAATTTAAATAAAGAATTTGCACTTATTGCTGATGCCAATGCCACTTCACCAGAAAAATTATTGGGGTCTGTTAAATCTAATTTTATTCCAGAAAACATTCCTTTGGTTGAAAATGATCCTTATGTATTGATATATAATTTGCCAGAAGAAAAAACGAATTTTGAATATACTCCAATTCCTTTAAAGCCAATTGCTTTCAATAATGCAAGTACTACGAACAAAATGGATAATTATTGTAAATTTGGAATAGGAAATGTATCCACTTATAATTTAGAAATAGGGTATGACTTTAGCAAAATTGCACTGATGCCTTTGTATGTTGATTTTAGAAGCACTTCATCATCAACTGAACGAATTAAATTTCAACGGTACAGTCAATCTCATTTAGGTGCAAAAGCCGAACGAAAAGTTGGCCATTATTTAGTAAACGCTCAAGTTGCTTTTGATAGAAATAAACAATATTATTATGGATACAATCATCAAAAATTTGATTATACCAATACCGATATTAAACAAGTTTTTAGCAATTTTGGAATTCAAGTTGAAGGGAAAGATATATTGAAAAAAAATAAACAGGTCAATTATTTCCCTACTACATACCTAGGAATTTATACGGATAAATTTGGTGCATCAGAGTTGAATGCAACAGCAGACTTGCCGCTAGCATACGAAAAAAATATAAACAACTTAATGACTTTTTCTGTAGGCGCTAACATCAATTTAAATGCTTATCAAGTGAAAAATTTGGGCACACAAAATAACTCCATGTTAATCCTAAAACCATCTTTCACAAAAAAATATAAAGATGCAATTATTAAAGTAGGATTATATCCTGTATTAGCACAAAAAATGCATTTATTGCCTGATGTCACCTTTGCTTACCCTATAGGAAAATACAGGGCACAATTAATGGCTGGTTTGCAATCTTGCATTCGCTTAAATTCATTTAAAGAAATGACCACTCATAATCCTTTTATATTTAATTATTACAACATTAAACAATCAAAAAATACAGAACTATTTGCTGGGATGAGTGGGAGCTATTTAAAAAATGTTAGTTACTCATCAAAAATAGGTGCAGTTCATTATAAAAATTTGCCAGTTTATATAAACGATACTTCATTGGATAATAAACAATTTACGGTAGGTTTTGAACCCAATGCGCTGGGATTAATTTTTGAAGGTTCAGCAAATTACACTTTCAATTCAAATTTTTTAGCAGGGTTTGATCTGTCGTTAAAGCCAATTTTAAAAACAGCATCAGGGCAAAAAATATGGGGTTATAGACCCAATACATTTGATATTTATGCGAAAGTGAAGGCTACGAATGATATTATATTAAAAGCAGATGTGTTAATTCGTTCAGGTTCAAGCGTCATTGAAAAAGATATTTTAGCAAAAACATCGTCCGCAAAAACATTATCAGGCGCAGTTGATGTTAACATTGGAGCAAATTATTTGATCAATAAAAAATGGAATGTTTATTTAGATATTAATAATTTATTAAATAATAGCTATAAGCGCTGGTATGGCTACGAAAACTTTGGGATCAATGTTCAATTTGGATTAATTAGAATGTTTAACTCAACAATTAAATAATATAATTTTATTTTGGTAGATTAGGCTTTACTTTTGTAATACTTTTTAAATTTTATAACAAGCTACAAACATGGATATCGGAAAATATATTGGAAAATTTCTTATCAAAAACAAATATTGCAGTCTTTCAGGATTGGGTGTTTTTGAATTAAAAAAAATTCCAGCGTATGAGCAAAAAGGAGAAATTAGCAATCCTGCACACCAAGTTACTTTTACACCTATAGGTAGTATAGACGATACTTTCGCATCTTTTATAGCTTCGTTTGAAAACGTGAGCATTAGTAATGCTGCGAACAATATTAAAGAATATTGCAGAAACGCAAAAGAGGAAATTGAAAATAACGGGAAATTTGGTATCGAAAATTTAGGCAATTTAACTTCATCAAATGGCAAGTTGGTTTTTCATCAAAATGCTGATTTAGACTTAGGACTAAGCTCTATTCCAGTAACACCTATCGAAATAAAACCGATTAATCCTGAAACTCAAGAAAAAATAAAAGAAAATTTCAGTTACCCTCCAGCTAACACAACCTACTTAAGAAGCAAACAAATTAATTGGACAAAAATGCTTGTACCCGTTTTAGTTGTAGTTGTGTTAGTTATTGCAGGCTATTTTGGTTACAATTATTATAAAAATAATTCATCTTCTGATAGCGAACCCAATATAACTGAAACTCCACCTGTTCAAATTGATACAATAGCAACCCCAACAGTAGATACAACAGCACCATTAGTCAGCGATACTTTACAACATGATACTACCTTAGCACCAACTTCAACAATAAATGATACAATTGCAGCGTCAGCAAAACCCGTGGCGATAGGGAAAGAGTATAAAGTTTTAATTTTTACATACAATGAGGAAGCAAGTGCAATCGCCAAAGTAAATAAGTTAAATAGATATGGTAACAAATCTTCTGTTGTCAATTTAAACGGGCAATTTATGGTCGCAATAACGGCATCTAATCTGCAAAATGATACTACTAAATTAGTAGATTCATTACGACGTTTTTTCAACCCTAAAGGTCAAGTGCATATTATTAAATAATATTTTAAGGAAATCGGCTTTATTTAATGTGAAGGTTGACATACTTAAAACGGCATGAAAATAAATTTATTCTTCAAAATAAACTCTTTTCACTCGTTGTGAAATGCCAGTAAGAATTTCGTAAGGAATGGTGTCTGCCCATTTTGCAAGTTGTTGAACAGGTAGCTCTTCGCCAAACACAATAACGTTATCACCTTCTTGAGCTTGTGGCACATCGGTAATATCTAACATGCACATATCCATGCATACATTGCCCACTATGGGAACCAAGTGTCCGTTTAAAAACATTTTGCCCACTCCATTGCCTAGTCGTCGTGAAATGCCATCGGCATAGCCAACACTCACCGTACCAATTATAGTGTCTCGGTTGAGCACACCTTTTCGGTTATAGCCAATCGTTTCGGTAGAGGGCACTTTTTTAATTTGAGAAATAATGGTTTTCATTCGGCTTACATTTTTAAGCTTATTTTTCATGCACTTACTTCCATCAATACCATATAAACCTAAACCCAATCGCACCATATCGAAATGTAATTCAGGATGACGAACAATGCCTGATGAGTTGCACAAATGCTTTATGAATGAATAACCTAAACCTTTTTGCAATTGCTCATTCATCGCTAAAAAAAGATGAGCTTGTTGTTGAGTAAATTCATCAAGTTTAGGGTCTTCACTTCCCGAAAGGTGTGAGAAAACAGAAACAATTTTTACTTCTGGATGAATATTCAGTTGTTCAATTAAGCCATTGATATCTTCTTTTTCAAATCCTAAACGATGCATGCCTGTATCGAGTTTAATGTGAATAGGGAAATTTATAGTAGATGTTTCTTGCAACTCTTCAATCATTTTTTGAAGAATTCTGAAATTATAAATTTCTGGTTCGAGATTCCATTCAATTAATTGTGAAAACGAATTTTCATCAGCATTCATAACCATTATTGGCAATTTAATGCCTGCTTTTCGCAAGGCAATTCCTTCGTCGGAATAGGCAACAGCTAAATAGTTTGCACCTTCAAACTGGAGTTTATTCGCAATTTCGAAACTGCCACTGCCATACGAAAAGGCTTTCACCATAGCCATAATTTGTGTGCCTGGTTTTAGCAAGGCTTGGAACTGTTTGTAGTTTTCTAATAAATTATTCAAATTTATTTCTACTACTGTTTGATGAATTCGTTCTTGCAAACGTTTTGCAATTTTTTCAAATTCAAATTTTCGAGCACCTTTAATTAAAATACTTTCATTGCTAAAAGAGGACGTATCCATGCTTTCTAAAAAAGCATCGGTTGTTTTATAAAAAGTAGATTGGAGTTTTCTGTTGTTTCTAAAAATGGCTTTATTTCTGGTAAGTGTTTCGCCAATGCCAATAAATTTTTGAATCTTTTTTTGCTTTAATAAATCGGCAACTTCATCATACAATTCGTTTTCTCTTCCACTTTGAAAAATATCGGAAAGGATCACTGTTTTTTCTTCGTGTTGATTTTGTTGCAATAAAAAATCTAATGCAATCGTAAATGATGAAACATCTGAATTGTAACTATCATTAATTAAAGTACAATTATTAATGCCTTTCATCAACTCTAAACGCATTGCAATATAGTTTAGTTTGGATATTCTTTTTTGAATCAACTTTTGATCAACATGCAAATGCAACATGGTTAACCAACAATGAATGCTGTCTTCAATGTAGGCATCATCAATAAACGGAATAATGATTTCATGCGTTTCATTTTGAAAAACAGCTGTTAGTTTTGTTTGAAAATTTTCTTTAATAATTGAGCTGATTTGCAAATCGGCATCAAGCTTTTTACTCCATGTTAATAGCTTAATTTCTCGTTGTTGATTTTGTTTTATGTTTGAAGCAAATTGCAAAATGCATTCATGTAAAACAGCATAATCTTTATTATAAATGAGCACATCGCTGTGCTGAAATAATTTTAGTTTTTCGTTTACTTTATGTTTGATGTTTAAAAAACCTTCGTTATGGGTTTCGCCAATATTAGTAAAAATGCCAACGGTTGGTTTAATCATTTTTTCGAGCTGGTCCATCTCATCGCTTTGCGAAATGCCTGCTTCAAAAATGCCTAAATTGTGGTCCTCATTTATTTGCCAAACCGACAGAGGCACTCCAATTTGTGAGTTAAAACTTTTAGGACTACGAACAATTTTATAATCGTTTTCAAGTAATTGATATAGCCATTCTTTTACAATAGTTTTTCCATTACTCCCTGTAATGCCTATAATTGGAAACGTAAATTTATTTCGATGCCAAGTAACAATTTGTTGCAGCGCTAACACCGTGTTTTTCACTTCAATAAACCATGCATCTTTAAACGAAGCCATATTATTTATTTCTTCACTCACTAAAAAACAACGAACACCAGCATGGTAAACCTGCTCAATATATTGATGTGCATTTCTTCTTTCAGTAACAATTGGAACAAAAATTGAAGAGGCAGGGTAGGCAATTTTTCGACTATCAATTAATAAATTATCGATAGCGAAATCATTAGCGGCTAAAATAATTTTTCCTTTTACAACCGTATTAATTTCGTTAGTTTGAATCATGAGTTAATTTACTTTTTTTACGGTTATGATACATCGAATAAAAAATTGAACCCGAAATACAGAGTACAATGACTAATAATGAAATCCAACTAGGAAGTTCAATATCAATTAATCCTAAAAACATTTTAGCTCCAATGAAAATTAATACAATGGCAATTCCTTGCTGCAAATAATCAAATTGGTCGGCCGCTTTTTGCAAAATAAAAAACAACGCTCGAAGTCCTAATACGGCAAATATGTTTGAAGAAAAAACGACTAAATTGTTGGTAGTAATTGCAAACACTGCCGGTATAGAGTCTAGTGCAAATACAATGTCGGTTACTCCAATAATTAAAATAGCTAAAAATAATTTTGTAAAAAAGGCTTTGCCATCTTTTTGAATCACAAATTTTCCTTCTGGTTCAATTTCAGTATAGCGTAAATATCTTCGAATAAATTTATAAATTTTTCCATCTTTCACATCGTTTTCTTCTTCAGGATTGCTTACAAACAATGTAAAACCAGTATATAATAAAAAGGCTCCAAAAATATATAATAACCAACTAAATTGTTGCACCAATACAATGCCTACTGCAATAAAAATAATTCTAAAAAAGATGGCTAACGCAACGCCAATCATTAACACTCTACCAACATTATTTTTATGAATTTGTAGGGATGAAAATATCAATACAAACACAAATATATTGTCAATGGAAAGTGACATTTCCATAAAATAAGCAGAGATATAGTCTATTGCAATTTTGCTATCATATTCAAAAAAAAGATAACCAAAATAGCCCATCGCTATTGCAACCCAAAAAAAGTATTGATAAGTAGCACTTTTAATGCTAACCTCTTTATTCTTTTTGCTAAACACAAACATGTCTAACACAAAAGAAGTGATTAAAGCAACTATAAAAATTAAATAACTGACGACATCTTTGCTCATAATCTGCAAATTTAGGCTTAGTAATGAGTTTAAAAAAATAAAAGACTTTTGCTTGATAATCAAATATTGTCTTGAATAATTATTAATAAAAATTACTTTTGCATAAAATAAACATTATGGGCATTCGATTATTAGTTACTGGTGGAACATTCGATAAAGAATATGACATGATTAATGGTAAATTATATTTTAATGACACCAATGTGGGTGAAATATTAGATCGGGGGAGAAATACTACAGTAGTGTCTACAAGAACGTTAATGATGGTTGATAGCCTTGAAATGACGGACGAAGACAGGGATTTAATTGTGTCACAATGCCAAAAATGCGATGAAGATAAAATTATTATTACGCATGGAACAGATACCATGTGTGAAACTGCAATGTTAATCAAAAATGCTGCTATTGATAAAACAATTGTTTTAACAGGCGCCATGATTCCTTATACGTTTGGCTCGAGTGACGGACTTTATAATATGGGAAGTGCAATGGCATTTGTACAAACCTTACCAAAGGGTGTTTACATTGCAATGAATGGACGATTTTTTCATGCAGACAATGTCGTCAAAAATAGAAAGACAGGTTATTTTGAACCCATTAAATAAATAAAAAAAGCTTCCACTAAAGGAAGCTTTTTTTATTTACAAGCATATGCTTATTACTTCTTTTTAATTTTTATAGTAAGAATGCGAACATCTTCGGTGGGTCTATTATTTGCATCTTTTGGGACTAATGAAATAGCGTCTACAATTTCTTGACCATTTACTACTTGACCATAAACGGTGTAATCTCCATCTAAATGAGGAGTACCTCCAATGGTTTTATAATCTATGCGCGCTTGTTCCGAATATTTAAAACTACCACGTTGCTCCAAGTTATTTAAATCAGCATCGGTAAATGTTTTTCCCACAACAATATAAAATTGGCATCCACTCGACGATTTTTCAGGATTGATGTCACGAGCAGCTGCTAATGCACCTTTTTTATGATAATATTTTGGCAACATAAATTCTGCAGGAACTTTATAACCCACGTCGCCATTGCCTAACATTTGTCCGTTTAACGCACGTTTACTATCTGGGTCGCCGCCTTGAATCATAAAACTTGGAATTACCCGATGAAATAATAAACTATCGTAAAATCCTTCTTTAGCCAATTTTAAAAAGTTGGCAGCATGTTGTGGCACATCATTAAAAACTTCAATTTTGATGCTGCCTTTATTGGTTTCAATAACGACAAATTTGTTTTTATTTTTTTTCGCTTCTGCCAATAAAGAAAAGCAAACGAATACAAGTAAAAATATTTTTTCCATGCCGTAAAAATAGCCTAAAATTTAAAAAAAAGAGGAGTTCTGATAAAATATTACTTTTGCCAACGAATTTAGAATTTAGCATGAGAGTTTACAAAGGATTAGAAAATTTGCCTTCATTTAAAAACCCAGTCATTACGATAGGTTCATTTGATGGTGTGCATTTAGGGCATCGTAAAATAATTGAACAAATTAACACAAAAGCAAAAGAAGTAGAGGGTGAAAGTTTGATTATTACTTTTAATCCTCATCCTAGGTTAGTGCTAAACAACGAAGCTAAAGGTATTTCATTGTTGAGTACCTTAGATGAAAAAATAGAGGCATTAGAAAAACTCCATGTAGATGTTTTGGTTGTTGTTCCTTTTACCAAATCATTTTCAGAAATTTCTGCTCAAGATTATATTGAAGACTTTTTACTTAAGAATTTTCATCCTCATACTATAGTCATTGGTTACGACCATCATTTTGGTAAAAATAGAAGTGGTGATTTTTTGATGTTAGAACAAATGAAAACTAAATTTAATTATCAATTAGAAGAAATTCCTGCTCAAGCATTATCTCAAATAAACATTTCATCTACTAAAATTAGAGAAGCATTATTTCAAGGAAATGTAAAAATGGCGAATGACTATTTGTGTAATAAATATTCTATTTTTGGTAAAGTAGTGCATGGTGAAAAGAAAGGGAGATTGTTAGGTTTTCCAACTGCCAATTTGCAAGTAATGGATTATGACAAATTGATTCCTGCAAAAGGAGTGTATGTGGTAAACGTGAAAGTGGGTGCACATCAATATCGTGGCATGATGAATATCGGAACTCGGCCAACTATTACCGACAACGATTTAGTTTCGTTAGAGGTACATATTCTTAAACTCGACCAAGATTTGTATGGGCAATATTTAACCGTTGAGTTTTTAGATAGAATTAGAGATGAGAAAAAATTTAGTTCGTTAGATGAATTAATTGCTCAGCTGAATAGTGATAAAAAAATGACAGAAGCGTATTAATATTGTGTAATGAAAAATATATTAATAGGAATTATAATATTGAATTCGACCTTTTTGTTTTCACAAACAAAAATAAAAATACGTTCGTTGCCAATTGAGTTAAAAAAATCAATACTATTAGTTGTAACAGATTATCCCACTGATCGAAAACGCAATAAAAAATTTAATGCAAGAAATGATGAAATTCTTGAGCAAAAAAACAAAGAATTAGTTTTAGTTTTTAAAGATTATCCTTTTCAATATAAAATCGTAAATCACGATGAAGCAATTAAATTAACTGAAAATAATAAAGGGACTTATTTTACATTGTCATCTGGAAGCTATTTCTCATACAATAACAGGTCTTCAACTTCAACATTTCCTACTTATGGTAAAACGTTTAGAACTGTTGATTTAATTGAAAAGTTAGAATATGAAAATAATTATTACATTGGAGATTCTGACAGCGGAATATATGGTGTTGCTAAAAAATTTGTTGAAATGGCTATTGATTTATTCTAATCAATTAATTGATAAAACGGTACGAAAATTACTTCCTCATGCCTTTTGCTTCCTTTTTTTCAATATTTTTGAGCGGTAAAAAATATCGTTTCCCTTTATATAAATACAGGATGTTTACTTGCCAATCGTGTGCAACATCAGCATATTCTTTTTTATAAATTTCAGGATAAAAATTTTTGTATAAATTTTTATTTCCTTTGATAAGGTAGGTTTTATTTTTTTCTAACTTAGTAACTCTTTGTAATTTTTGAGTTTCATACACATCACAAGGCACGGGCTTTTCATCAAACCAAAGACTATCAATGAATATATTGTCTTTATTTACTTTTATAATGATTTCGTAAATATTGCCGATTGATTTTTTAGTTCTTTCATGATAAGAATAAAATCCAGAAACATAAGCAATGTGTTTTGTTTTGTACTTTTTGGCGTACGAAAAAGTAATCGAAAAAACAGCCAATAAAAGCAATATTATTTTTTTCATAAAGCTAAAATTTTAGCGGTCATTTCTTTCAATAAATCAATGTCGTTTCGAGCAACATTCATTCCTACAGCATTCAAATTATATTCTCTTATTAAATGAATGGCATTGATGGTTTGCGTAAGGTTATATTTTTTACTTGCACTCATATAATCTTTCACGAAATAAGGTCCGATTTTTAATGCCGAAGCAATTTCACCTTGTTGCAAATGTGAAACATAATGATATTGATACAATTTTGAAAATTGAGCATATAACGTAGCTGTTACTACTATTAAAGGGTGTTCTTTTACGTTTGCCATAAAATAGTTGGCAATTTTAAATGATCGTTCTGCATCTTTTTCAAACAATGCCGTTGGGTACTGAAAAATATTATAATCTTTACTGATGCCAATATATCGCTCAATGAGCTCTTCTGTAATTTCATCGCCTTCTTTTATATTGATAGAAACTTTTTCTAATTCGTTTACTATTTTTTGTAAATCGGTTCCTAAATAGGTGGCTAATAACTCTGCATTGGTAGCATTTATTTTAATTTTATGCTCTTTGCAATAGGATAAAATCCAGGGAGAAATTTGGTAGTCTTTTAATTTGTCAGAAGTAGCATAAACGCCTTTCTTCTTTAAAAGCGTAGTGGATTTACTTCTACCATCTAATTTTTTATATTTATAGGCAATGACTAAAATGGTGGATGCAGATGGGTTTTCAAAGTAAGATTCGAGCTTTACAAAATCTTTCATTTGCGTAGCTTCTTTAATTATCACGAGGCGCTTTTCTGCAAATGAAGGATAACTTCTACATTCATTGACTACATCAGTCCATTCAGTATCCTTGCCATAAAAAATGGTTTGATTAAAATCTTTTTCATGGGATTCTAACGCACTGTTTTCAAAAAGATTTGTCAGTAAATCAATATAATAAGGTTCTTCGCCATCAAACGTATAAATGGGTTTAAAGGTTTTGTTTTTTATGTCTTTTACGATATCGTTAAATTCTTTCATTTCTTCTTAATCAATAAATGTTATTTCTTGTTCGTTTAATAAATTCATACTGTTCAACCGCATTAATATCTGCCCTACGGTTACAACGTCTTTGTTGCAATATTTCACAATTCGTTCTAAATTATTTTCTTGCCAATAAACAGTTGCCACTTCACTTCCATCAATCTCATCTTTTGGCGTTGGAATATTTAGTATAGTTGATAATAAGTCAACCGATGTAAAATTTTTATACTCTCCAAATTTCCAAAATTGCAACGTATCGAGCATTGGATTTTCCCAAGGCTTTTTATTTTGCAAATCAGTTAAAATACTCGGTAACTGAACTTGATTGATGAATGAACGTCGGCAAATGTAGGGAATATCGAACTCACGAATATTATGTCCACAAAATTGTTTTTCACTTCCTCTGAAAAATTTGTTGCAAACAATTGCAAATTCTTCTAAAAGCTGTTTCTCCTCATGACCAGCAAGTGTTTTTATTTTTAAGGTATACTCCTTGTCTTTTTTTACAAAATAGCCCAATCCAATGCAAATAATCTTTCCAAATTCGGCATAAATACCAGCATATTTGGCAAATGTAGCTTCCGTATCTGAGTTTTCGGGTTCTAATTTCTGAGATTTTTTATCCCAAAGCTTCTGCATATTCTCATTCAACTCTTTGTAGTTTTTATAAAGAGGAACGGTCTCAATGTCTATTAGTAGTAGGTTTTCTGCTTTTATCATGAGTGATTTATTCATTTAAAAGTTAAAAATAATAATAAATCTTAACATTTTGTGATAGTGCAAAAATTATATTCAAGCTTATATTTGCAATATAAAATTAAAAAATTCATGGAAAACAATTCACAAAACACCCGTAAAAGTTTCAATACGAATTGGATATACTTAGGTATAATAGCACTTTTATTAGCAGCTGGAATCTATTTATTTGTTACCAAAAACGAAGCAGAACAAGAACGTGAAACGCTAGGCAACGAATTAGCTACTGTGTCAACCGACAAAGCAACGGTAGAAACAGAATATAATGCTGCCCTTGCTCGATTAGATGAAATGAAAGGCGAAAGCATTCAAATGGATAGTTTATTGAACGACAGAAATGCTGAAGTGCAAGAATTGAAAGAAAAAATAAAAAGCATCTTAGATAATAAAAATGCTTCGGAGTCTGAATTGAAACAAGCGAATAAAATGATAGCACAATTAAAATCTAAAATGGATGATTTTCAAAAAACAATTACTGCGCTTAAACAAGAAAACATTGAGTTGACAGAAGATAAAAAACAATTGACTGAGGAAAAAACACAATTGACCAATGAGCAGGAAAACTTGAAAGAAGAAAAAAAACAAATAGAAAAAACATTGGAAAAAACAGTAGAAACAGCGTCTATTTTACATGCATCAGATTTTAAAATGGAAGCAATTAATAAAAAGAAAAATTTGCTTGGTAAAGACAAAGAAATAGAAACAGGAAAAGCTCGTAAAGCTGATTTAATAAGGTTTTCGTTTGATTTAGATGACAATAGAGTGAGTGAAAGTGGTGAAAAGGTAGTTTACATTTGTGTTTATAAGCCAAATGGAGGTATTGCTGGAAATAGTTATAAATTTAAATTAAGTAATGGAACTGAAAAAGGATATACAACTTCAAAAACCATTTTCTATAAACAAGGCGAAAAAGTAAATGATATTACTACAGAGTGGGTTCCAAATGAAGATTTTGAAAAAGGAAATTATAAAGTAGAAGTGTATCACATGGGTTATAAAATTGGGAGCGAAAACGTTACTTTAAAATAGGCCTTTGCCTCCCTGCCCTCCAATGGATGGTTCTTTTTGAGTTTCAAATGTTTATTTTAGTTTAATAAATATTAAAAATCTAAACTCTTTAAACTTCTAAACCCTAAACTAAAATACATGAACAAAACAATATATATTGCCAACGACCATGCTGGTGTTGAGCTAAAAGAAGCAGTAGTCAAACATTTAGAAGCGAATAATTATTCGGTTATAAATATTGGAACTGACACCTTGGATAGTGTTGATTATCCTGACTTTGCACATCCATTGGCAAAAGCAATTGAAGAGGGCAAGGCAACCTTTGGCATATTGATTTGTGGTAGTGCGAATGGTGTTTGCATCACTGCAAATAAACACCAAAACGTTCGTGCGGCACTTTGTTGGAAAAACGAAATTGCATCTTTAGCTCGTCAACATAACGATGCCAATGTATTGGGTTTGCCAGCTCGATTTATCACCATTGAAGAAGGGATTGAAATGGTTGATACATTTTTGAACACCGAATTTGAAGGTGGTCGTCATCAAGGCAGAGTTGATAAAATTGCTTGTTGCTAAAATATTAAATATTTAAAAAGACGGATTGATATTTCAATCCGTCTTTTATTTTAAATCCATTTCAATTTGCTTTGGCAGACAAGCAAATGTTTTTCTGTGATAAGATGTTAATCCAAACTCTCTCACTGCATTTCGATGTGCAATGGTTGGATAGCCTTTGTTTGACAACCATTTGTAGTGTGGAAATTTCTTATCCAACTTCAACATAAATTCATCCCGGTAGGTTTTTGCCAATACACTTGCTGCTGCAATTGATGCATATTTTCCATCGCCTTTTATAATGCAATGATGTTCAATATCTTTATATTTTACAAACCGATTTCCATCAATCAATAAAGAATTAGGGATTGTTTGCAGTTTATCCAAAGCATGATGCATGGCTTTAAAGGATGCTTTTAAAATATTTATTTTATCAATTTCTTTATGGTCGATAAAAGCAACACCAAAAGCAATGGCTTCTTTTTCAATAATTGGTCTTAATATTTCTCGATCTTTTTCGCTCATCTTTTTAGAATCATTGAGCAATGGATGATGAAAATCGGTTGGCAAAATAACCGCTGCAGCACAAACAGGTCCTGCAATGCAACCCCTACCTGCCTCATCGCAGCCAGCTTCTATTTTTTCAACATCTAAAAATGGTAATAGCATGTAGTTTTTCTCTATAAATATAATTTCTTAAAAAAGAATAAAACAAAGATATGTCAACTAAATTTGCACACGAAAATTATGAATAATAATAATAAAATTATTGGACGATGGCTATTGCTTGGCGTTGCCATGTTAGTGGTGCAAGTTTTGTTGGGTGGCATTACCCGGTTAACAGGTTCAGGTTTGTCGATAACCGAATGGAAGCCATTGTTAGGCGCTATTCCTCCGATGAATAACGTTGAATGGAATCAATTATTTCAACTTTATCAAGAAAAAACGGGACAGTTTAAATATTTAAACAACGATTTTACGTTAAGCAATTTTAAATTCATCTTTTTTTGGGAATGGATGCACCGAGAATGGGCAAGATTAATTAGCATTGTTTTTTTAATCCCTTTCATTTATTTTATTTATAAAAAAATGATTACCAAAGAAATGATACCAAAATTAATTGGATTGTTTGTTTTAGGTGCAGCACAAGGATTAATTGGTTGGATAATGGTGGCAAGTGGTTTAAACGACAAAAATTTATATGTTACCCATATTACATTAGCTACTCATTTTATTTCAGCAATGGTGCTCATTTGTTTTACCTATTGGTTTGCAATAAGCTTACTGATTAGCCAAAAAGAAGAGATAAAAAATAGTACTTTAAAAAAATGGACCCTTCGTATACTAATTGTTCTTTTTTTTCAATTAATGTACGGTGCCTTTATGGCTGGCTTAAAAGCAGCAACCGTAGCACCCACTTGGCCTTCCATCAATGGCGATTATTTTCCTTCAGCTATTTCATCTCAAAGTTGGATTAATCATCCAATCAATATTCATTTTTTTCATAGAATGATTGCCTATTTATTGATCCTTTTAGTGGTCATTTGGTATGTAAAAGCATCTAAATTAAAGGATTCAGCATTATTTAATAAATATAAATGGGTTCCTTTAGGATTTGTGATTATGCAAGTTTTATTAGGCATTTTTACGGTATTAGCATCTACTCATTTAACCCGAAATGGCTTTGGAATGTTTGAATATTTAGCTCAAGCACATCAATTAATTGCGATGTTTTTGGTATTGAGTTTTATTTGGGTGATGTATATTTTAAAGAAAATTAAAGCATAAAAAATGATTTATGCCAACGAGTTTAATAAAAAGTACGTCTTGTAAGTAATATTTACAGTGGAATTGCTGTACATTTATGTTTCGAAACTTTTAAAAAATACCTCATGCGTCAATTTTATATATTTCTACTTTGTTTTTTATCGATTTCATTGATTAAAAACAACAAAGCGTATGCACAACCAGTGC
>CANHNT010000007.1 GCA_947461985.1 Bacteroidota bacterium
TACATAGAACAGGCAATGAAATAGTTGCACTGTACCACCATTGTTCATAACCAGGAATAGGACTTGATAACAACTCACACTGCGTAATGGTGCTATCACAACCATTAGATAGTGTAGAACCAGTTGATACTGGAGGTGTGGTTGGAATAACCCCAACCATTTTAGGCATTACTATTTGTTGAATAGTTCCTGTACATGGACTTGTGTAACACATCGTAAATGTAGCTGGTTCTGTTGAGGCTGAAGAACCATTGTTTGCACAGTTTCTATAAAATTTAAAATAAAAAATATAACTATTAACAGTACCGGGTACTTTTTTATAAATCAACTCTCCACCTGCTGTATGCGAAGCAAATAAATTGTTACTCAAAGTAAACATACTGATGAATAAAACAAGTGTCGATAATATTTTTCTCATATCTTTTTTATTAAATAGGGCTTAAAAATAGTATATTTTTTTAGTTTTTTTATAACTAATATCGAAAAAATACCTCGGTGGCACCGTAACCATATTTGTTATTGTACTCATTGACGTATTTATGTACCCATTTGGTTTGGTTTAATCTTAAATGAATTTCATTTTTTAATGATCCTTTGCCAATTCCATGTATAAAAAAAATTGATTTCTGATGGGTTGCAATAGCAAATTCTAGGGCATTTTGGAACTCTTTCAATTGAATATCAAGCATTTCTGAAGGTGCTAAATATTTATAATTTATATATAATTTTTCAATATGCAAATCCACTACATATTTAGATTTACTTAATGCGTCTTTAAAAGTAAAATGATTTTCTTCATTTTTTTCAACTTCTTTTAACATCGTTTGGTGTACAATTACCTCCTTTTTGGGCTTTGGAATGATTTTCTCAAATAGCAAAACATGAAAAAAAGCTTTGTTGTCAAATTTAATATTGTTGATATATTCAAATAACTTTTTAGGCTTTATTGAAATGATGTTTTCAAAATCTAGTTGACTATTAAATGTATCAATAAATCTACATTTAAAATTGGGAGCAGAAGCTATATCTTCAAACTTTACATCATGCATATAAAAATCTTGATTTGGAAAAATTTTAGTTTCAAGCGAAAACAAATTTTCATTTTTCAAAAAGCAATCATAAAAAGCTAGATATTCATTTTCTGTTTCATTGTAAAAATAAATTTTCACTTTATCTATTCGCTCTTCCATCCCATCTATGACATAAATTGGAAAAAAAACCAAATAAACACCATCCGGCAATTGCTTTTGTCGTGTAGACTTTTTCTCTGGAAAAATTTGATCAATGTGATTCGTCGTTTTTTTTTGTTTTTTATTTTTATCTAAAAACCAACGCAAATACGGATGTTCTAAATCGGATAAATAAACATGATATGAACCTCCTTCATCAGCCTTTACTTTGGCCATATCATTGCTAATAAACTCAATTATTTTACCTTCTTCATCATTACTTTTAATATATACAGGATCCCCGATTGAAAATTTCATCTAAAAATGATTTACGTTTGCAACAAAAGTAAGAATTTATGGCCGGAAAATGGCGATGGAATACAGCCCAGTTTGCTGAACGAAAATGGTGGCAAAATTATTTAAAAAATAAAGAGGTCTCCGAATACCTTAGTTGGAAAAAAAACTACTGGAATCAATTATTGCAAAAATGTACCCCTTTTTTTTCAATCAATGAAAAAGATACCATTTTAGATGCTGGTTGTGGTCCTGCAGGAATGTTTATGCTGTTCGATAAAAACAACACCACTGCTTTTGACCCATTAATTGATACCTATGAAAATGATTTGCCTCATTTCAATAAAAGCTACTACCCTTCTGTAACATTCATTAATAAAGGATTAGAAGACATCTCAATCAATGAAAAATTTGACAAAATATTTTGCATGAATGCCATTAATCATGTGCACGATATTGAATTAAGTTATGATAATTTAATTCATTTAGCAAAAGCTGAAGCGTATATCATCGTCACAATTGATGCACACAATCATTCTTTTTTCAAAAAATTATTTCGTTTATTGCCTGGCGACATATTACATCCACATCAGTATGATTTGAAAGAATATGAAGATTTTTTAACGTCAAGAAATTGTTATTTAGTTCAATCAATTCATTTAAAACATGAATTCTTTTTTGATCATTATATGCTTATCGCGAAGAAAAAATAAATTTCTCTTTTTATTAACATAAAAAAACAACTGTTTCTTTACTTTTGAAAGAGTAATTTATTTTATGACGAAATACTTTTTAACAGCACTTATTTTATGTGTAGGATTGAACGCTTTTGCGCAAGCTGAGGATGGCGAAGAAATTGAAGACAATCGTCGTTCAAATTATTTCGAAACCTATATTGAAATCACAAAACCCATAGACAGTATAGTTGTTTTCAAATCTAAACGTGAATTAATTTGTTTTAATCAACAAAAAAAAATAAAAAAATATATCATTTCATTGGGCATAGAACCAGTTGGTAAAAAACAATTTGAAGGCGATTTAAAAACACCAGAAGGACTCTATTTTATCAATAATAGAGATACCATAAGTAGCTACCACACAAATTTAGCAATCTCCTACCCTTCCATAGAAGATTCAACTTTTGCTGCCTTACAAAATAAACGTGCTGGAGGGGAAATTAAAATTCATGGATTCCCAAACAAGCATTTAAAAAATCAAGAACAACATTTTTTAAATACCGACTGGACTGTTGGTTGTATTGCTGTTTCTGACATGGAAGTAGATGAACTATATAAAGTAGTGGTAGAAAATTGCCCAATTTTAATTTTACCTTAATTATTTATGGAATCGAGGTCTTTTTCTTTGTGCATCGAAATTGCGTCGCACACTGAAACGACATGGACTTTGTGAGACATATTGTAATACCGATTAACTATTTTCAAAAATCTCCTTATAAAAAAGAAATTTAGTACTTTCGCCAATATTATAATTTTATGTCATACACACCACAAAATAAAATCAGAATAGTTACAGCAGCCTCATTGTTTGACGGACATGATGCCAGTATTAATGTTATGCGAAGAGTGATGCAAGCCAGTGGCGTTGAGGTCATTCATTTAGGGCATGATAGAAGTGTGCAAGAAGTGGTTGACACTGCTATTCAAGAGGATGCAAATGCGATTGCAATGACGTCTTATCAAGGTGGTCATGTTGAATATTTAAAATATATGTATGACTTATTAAAAGAAAAAGGATGCAGTCATATCAAAATATTTGCTGGTGGTGGAGGTGTAATATTACCAGAAGAAATTAAAGAATTAGAAGCACATGGCATTATTAAAATCTACAGTCCTGATGATGGGCGTGCAATGGGTTTACAAGGCATGATTGACGACTTAATTCAAAAAAGTGATTTTGCAACCGGTGCCAATTTAAATGGAGAAGTAAATCATTTAAAAGAAGGTGATTTTAAAAGCATTGCTCGTTGCATCAGCGCAGCCGAAAATTTTGCAGATGCTGTTGAAACACAAGCCATGTTAAAAAAAGTTCGTGAAAATATTTCTACTAAAGAAATTCCTACACCTGTTTTAGGAATTACAGGAACAGGTGGTGCAGGAAAATCGTCTTTGGTTGATGAATTAGTTCGACGTTTCGTAAGTGATTTCCCTAACAAAACTATAGGTATTATTTCTGTAGATCCATCAAAACGAAAAACAGGCGGTGCTTTGTTAGGTGACCGAATTAGAATGAATGCCATCAAAAACGAACGAGTTTATATGCGTTCAATGGCAACTCGTCAAAGCAATTTAGCCTTGAGCAAACATGTACAAGATGCTGTTGATATTTTGAAAGTCAGTGGTTTTGATTTAATTATTTTAGAAACTTCAGGCATTGGTCAAAGTGATACAGAAATTACAGAACACAGCGATGTTTGTTTGTATGTAATGACTCCTGAATATGGTGCTGCAACTCAACTTGAAAAAATTGACATGTTGGATTTTGCTGATATTATTGCCATCAATAAATTTGACAAACGTGGCAGCATGGATGCGTTGCGTGATGTAAAAAAACAATACCAACGAAATCATAAATTATTTGATGTAGATGCAGATACCATGCCTGTTTATGGCAGTATTGCATCGCAATTTAACGACCCCGGTGCAAACAGTTTATATAAGGCATTGATGCAAAAAATTGTTGAAAAAACGGGCAACAAAACATTAGAAACGCACTTCATTGCACATGACGAAATGAGTGAAAAAATATTTATAATTCCACCTGCACGTACTCGTTATTTAAGTGAGATTACAGAAAATAATCGTGGTTATGATAAATGGGCAAAAGCACAAGGAAATATTGCACAGCAGTTGTTTGGAATCTATAAAACCATTGAAACCATTCAGTCGCAAAAAATTGCTGATGGAGATAGATTGATAAAAGAATTACAAGAAGTTGAAGCCAAATTATTATTGGACTTTGATCCAAAAAATAAAGTGCTTTTAGATAATTGGAAAGCAACGAAAGCAAATTATCAAAACGAATATTTTATCTTTAAAGTTCGTGATAAAGAAATAAAAATCAAAACACATTCTGAAAGTTTATCGCATTCGCAAATACCTAAAGTAGCCGTTCCAAAATTTGAAGCGTGGGGCGAAATTTTACAATGGGCATTACAAGAAAACTTCCCAGGTTATTTCCCATACACAGCCGGAATTTATCCTTTCAAACGTGAAGGCGAAGATCCAACCCGTATGTTTGCTGGCGAAGGTGCACCAGAACGAACGAACAAACGTTTCCACTATGTGAGCAAAGGTTTGCCTGCAGCTCGTTTGAGTACTGCATTTGACAGTGTTACATTATATGGAAATGATCCACATCATAGACCTGATATTTATGGAAAAGTAGGAAATAGCGGTGTGAGTGTTTGTTGTTTAGATGATGCAAAAAAATTATATTCCGGTTTCAATTTAGCTGATCCAAAAACATCGGTGAGCATGACTATTAATGGACCTGCATCTATTATGGCTGCTTTTTTCATGAATGCTGCCATTGACCAACAATGCGAAATTTATATTAAAGAAAATAATTTGGAAGCAGAAGTTGAAGCAAAAATTCAAGCAATTTATAAAGGACGTGAACAACTTCGTCCAACATATTTTGACAATTCTTCGTCTGAAAATGGCAGTGATTTACCAGAAGGAAATACAGGTTTAGGATTAATGTTATTGGGTGTTCGTGGTGATGATGTGTTACCTCAAGATGTTTATTCAAAAATAAAAGCAGATACCTTAAAACAAGTTCGAGGAACGGTTCAAGCCGATATTTTAAAAGAAGATCAGGCGCAAAATACCTGCATTTTTTCAACCGAATTTTCGTTGCGTTTAATGGGTGATGTGCAACAATATTTCATCAATGAAGGTGTGCGAAATTTTTACAGTGTCAGTATTAGTGGTTATCATATTGCAGAAGCTGGCGCAAATCCTATTTCACAATTAGCCTTTACATTGAGCAATGGCTTTACGTTTGTTGAATATTATTTAAGTCGTGGAATGCATATTGACGATTTCGCACCAAACTTATCCTTCTTCTTTAGCAATGGTATTGACCCCGAATATTCTGTAATTGGACGTGTAGCTCGTCGTATTTGGGCTAAGGCAATGAAGCTAAAATATGGTGGAAATGAGCGTAGCCAAATGTTGAAATATCATATTCAAACATCAGGTAGAAGTTTGCATGCACAAGAAATTGACTTCAATGATATTCGTACAACGTTGCAAGCTTTATATGCGATATATGACAATTGCAATTCCTTACATACGAATGCTTACGATGAAGCCATTACTACACCAACCGAAGAAAGTGTGCGTCGTGCCATGGCTATACAATTAATTATTAATCGGGAGTTAGGTTTAGCAAAAAATGAAAATCCATTACAAGGAAGTTTCATCATTGAAGAATTAACTGACTTAGTAGAAGAAATGGTGTTACAAGAGTTTGATAAAATTAGTGATCGTGGTGGTGTGTTAGGTGCCATGGAAACCATGTATCAACGCAGTAAAATTCAAGAAGAAAGTTTGTATTATGAAACCTTAAAACACACAGGCGAATTCCCTATTATTGGTGTCAATACATTCTTAAGCAGCAAAGGGAGTCCAACCGTTTTACCACAAGAAGTGATACGTTCAACGACTGAAGAAAAAGAAGCACAAATTAAAACGGTGCAAAATCTTTGGGAACGCAGTGGTGCCAAAGGCGAAGAGCAAATTAAAAATTTACAACACCTTGCTATCAAAAATGAAAATATTTTTGAAGGCTTAATGGAAGCGGTAAAATATTGTTCATTAGGACAAATAACAAATGGTTTATTTGAAGTGGGTGGTCAGTATAGAAGGAGTATGTAGGATTTAATAACTTTTTATGTATTCTTATAATCAATTGTGTAGTGCTTTAGATACAGTCCAAGATGAGTTGATTCAACATGATTTTTGGGATACAAAACTATCTAAAATTGATGTCTATTGGGATATTTATTCAAGTGCTTATGGATTTCAAAACTTTTATGACGATAAAAAATACGGAAATAAAGGAAGTATCACTATTCCAGCCTTTAGCAGAAGTAAATTTCAAGAATTATTTGGTTCTCAATATGTTTCTTTAAAAGATATTTTGAGACATGAATATGGACATGCATTTGCTTACTGCAACAAAAAATTAATATCTACAATAGAATTCAAAAATGCTTTTGGAGGAATTCATAATAATGTAGAACTGTTTGAATATAATCCTAATCATTTTGTTTCAAAGTATGCAGCATTAAATACAATGGAAGATTTTGCTGAAACTTTCATGTATTATTTAGAATATTCAGGAATTTTAGCTACTAAATTTAATCATCCAATTATTGCCAGAAAATGGAAATTTATTTCTCATTTGAGTAATTTAAAATCATAAATTAAATTACACCATCCTTGTAAATCCAAAGTTCAACTTTGGATTTACAAGGAAGATGTTTTATCTTTGTGGCATGTTACAACGAACATTAGATGCACATATCACTAAATTATTAAAGCAATTTCCAGCAGTTGCTATACTTGGACCAAGACAAGTAGGCAAAACTACATTGGCAAAACAATTAGCATCTGCATCAAAAAAAGAAACGCTTTATATAGATTTAGAAAAACAAAAAGACCGTGTATTGCTTACAGACATGGATACATTTTTTGAAGAAAATAAAAACAAATGTATCATCATTGACGAAGTACAAACCATGCCGCAAGTATTTACGGCATTGCGTCCGGCTATTGATGAGCATCGGAAAAATGGACGGTTTATTTTGTTAGGATCTGCATCACCCATTTTAGTAAAAGGAGTGAGTGAATCCTTGGCAGGACGAATTAGTTACACCCAATTAACACCATTTATGTTTGAAGAAGTTTCTTCAAAAGTAAAAATGGAAAAACATTGGTTTAGAGGAGGTTTTCCAAATAGTATTTTAGCAAAAAATGACATCCAGAGCGCTCAATGGATTCATGATTTTATAGAAACATACATTCAACGAGACATGTCGTTTATTTTCAATGCTGAAATTAATACCCGAATCCTTCGTTACTTATGGGCAATGATAGCCAACAACCAAGGTGGGTTGTGGAATGCAGAAGATTATGCAAGGGCCTTAGGAATTTCGGCACCAACAGTATTGCGTTATTTAGATTTTTTAGAAGGTGCTTATTTAGTTCGACGATTACAACCTTTTTTTATTAATGTAAATAAACGATTGGTAAAATCTCCAAAAGTATATATAAGAGATAGTGGTTTATTACATCAATTATGTGACATTCCTAATTATTCTTCATTAAAGAAAAATACTTTAATTGGTGCTTCATGGGAAGGTTATGTAATTGAAGAAATTTGCAAAAAATTACCTCAAGATATTCAGCCTTATTTTTATAGAACTCAAGCTGGCACTGAGTGTGATTTGGTTTTAGTAAAAGGAATCAAAGTTATCGCTTGTATTGAAATAAAACACAGCGATTCTCCAACATTAAGCAAAGGTTTTTTTGAAAGTTTACGAGATTTGCAACCTAAAAAGTCATTTGTTGTTACACCTAATTCGCACACATTTACTTTAGAAACAGGCACAATAATTACCACTTTAAATAACTTTTTAGAAATCAGCTCATCCTTGTAAATCCAAAGTTTAACTTTGGATTTACAAGGATGTTATTTTAATCACAAAAAAATAATTGTCAAATTACACAGCAAGTGACAATTTTATCCCAAAATACAAAAAATGAAAAAGTTTCTAACTGAATTTAAAAATTTCGCTTCGAGTGGAAATATATTTGACCTTGCTTTAGGTGGTACTGAAGAAAGATAAATGACAGCATGTTAATGCAATATTTCTCTTAAAAACAACATCGCAAATGAGAAATAAATCATCAATCCTGTTACGTCAACAAGTGTTGCTACAAAGGGTGTTGATGACGCTGCCGGATCTAAACCCAATCTTTTTAAAAGCAATGGCAGCATAGATCCCATCAAGGTTCCCCAAAGGACAACCCCTATTAATGAACAGCCAACTACAGCAGAAATAGGTAAATAGTTGGCAGCAAAATCAGGTGAAATAAAATGCCAAACGGTTAGCACACAAAAACTAAAAAAACTCAAGGTGCAACCTAAAAAAATTCCAGAAAATATTTCTCTACGAAGAATTGTCCACCAATCCTTTATCGTTATTTCGCCTAAAGCCATTGCCTGAATAATGAGTGTAGCTGCTTGTGAACCACTGTTACCACCACTTGAAATAATGAGTGGTATAAAGGTTGCTAACATCACAACTTGTGCAATTTGAGCTTCAAAACTTGACATTGCATAAATGGTTAATAATTCTCCAAAGAATAATACGATTAACCACACTACCCTTTTTTTATATAAATCAAATAAAGAAATTTCTAAATACGGTTCATCCAACGCCTCAGTACCTCCCATTTTTTGCATATCTTCACTGAACTCTTCTTCAGCTACCCAAAGCACATCATCAATAGTTACAATGCCTAACAACACATTTTTATCATCAACCACAGGCAAGGCAACTCGATTATTCATTTGAAAAACACTCATCGTTTCTTTTTGATCGTCGTTCACATGCAACGAAATATATCTGCCGTCAATCAAATCAGAAACCTTTGTGGTTTTAGGATCTACTAATAAAAAATCACGAATTCGAACGTCATCAATTAAAATGCCATTTGAATCGGTTACATAAATTACATCAATGGTTTCCGAACTTTTTCCGTAATCCCGAATGTATGTTAAAACCTGTTCTACCGACCAATCTAGCTCCACGTCAATATAATCGGGTGTCATTAAACGACCCACACTTTCCTCAGGATAACCTAATAATGAAAGCGTAATTTTTCGTTCCTCGGGATTCAGTTTTTTGATAATATCTTTTACAATATGACTTGGCAATTCTCCTAACAAGGATGTTCTATCATCGGGAGGCAATTCATTTAATATTTCAACGAGCTGATTAGGTGGTAATTTTTCTAATAATTCTTCCTGAATATTGATGTCTAAAATTCTAAAAACAGCTACCGCACGTTGAAAATCTAATTGTTTAAAAAACAATAGCATTTTCTTCGGATTGTCGTTGATTAACTCAGCAACATCCGAAATATTGAGTTCATTAATAAAATCACGCAGCTCATCATGCGCTTCTAATTCGATTAATTTATCTACTCGTTCAATAAAAGCATCTAATTCTTCTGTCATATAACTATTTACAAAAGTAGTTTAGTATTGCTTTTATAACAAGAAACTTATATTAATAATTTATGATGGTTGAAAGTAGGTTTTTAAAAATAGTTGTCGAATGTCCGTTTTTAGGAATTCTTTTTTTGGGATCGAGGACATTTTCTTTATGCATCGAATTTGCGTCGCACTCTTCAACGACACCTACTTTGTGAAGCTTCCTTTCCCGTTATTCGGGATTCCTTACCAACTATAGACTATAAAACCTTCAAGGTTTTTAGAAACCTTGAAGGTTTTCATGATGCCAAAAAAAGGTAGAGGTTAAAAAAGAAGGTTTTAGGTTTAGGGGATTTATTGAAATGGAGTATGTTTGTTTTACAGGTATTGTCGTTGAAAGCGACATCTTAGGGGAACAATGGATGGTGAATTCGTATAACTGGTTGGGTAAGGAAAATTCTAACTTGCTTAGCTTGTAAAACTCTATGAGGGCTTTAAGCCCTGACAGAGTTACTTCTGAAAATAGTATTTTATGGTTGATTGGAGTCGGGACAATGGCTATGCTTAAAATTTATTCATACAAGAAAAGCGGAACAAAGAACTGAACCCTAAAACGGAGCGTCGCAAATTCGATGCACAATGAAAAAGGCAATGAGAACCAAAAAAAGCAAGTCGCAAAAAAGCAACAAAAAAATGCGAAAGCTGTTAACCTTCGCATCATTTGAATCGTTTTTTACAATCTAATAAATCAGCATGCCTGTTGATTTGTTTTTTAGTTTTCTAAACGCATTTTCTTGTTCTACCAATTGCAATTCTAAATCTTGTATGGCTTGTATTTGAGTAGCATTGGGTTTTGATTCCATTTCACAAAACGTACCATATAATTCAGATATACGCTCCCTCACTTTTTCTTCATCGGCAAACATAGAGGTTTGTTTGGTAGCCATTAACTCGGCTCTTATTTTTTCTAAATCGGCAACTAATTGCTGATTCGAACGAGATTTTTTATATGCGACCGTATCTGATTTTAATTTTGTTTGCGCCTCAGTAATGCTATCTACCACAACGCCTAAACGGGCATACATTTTTTGTAAATTCATGGCTTTATCAAACACTAATTTTCGGTCGGCTGGGGTTAAATCTTTATTCGCATTGTCGTGCACACAATTCAATGTGGTGGTATATACTTTGTCGCCAATTTTTAATTTAGCGGTATACACTCCTGGCAAAACCATAGGTGCTGTAAATCCGGCACCATCCATTTTGGTACTTCCTTTAGCCACTTTGGGTGGCGTTCCTCTTAAATTCCAATATACTTTATTAATTCCTTTTCGAATGGTAGCTGGCATTTCTTGCACCAAATTTCCTTTGTCATCCAATATTTGCAGCGTAGCTTTTCCTGTGCTTACTCTGTCTTTTAAATAGTAATCGATGGTTGGAGTTTCTGGCGCATTGCCACTGCCCCATCCTCCTGAAACTTCGGGACCACCCCATCCAAATTTTCCATTGTTTAAAACCATATCTGGCGTTTCAAATAGATGCACTTCTTGGCTGGTAATTTCTGAGGTTAGATTTCTGATGGCTCTGATATCATCTAAAATATAAATGCCTCGTCCATGTGTTCCCACAATTAAATCATGTGTTTTAGGATGAATTTGAATATCACGCACTAAGGCAAATTCTGGAATATTGTTTTTCATTTTAAACCAATTATCTCCACCGTTTAAGGTAGCGAATAATCCCATTTCGGTTCCTAAAAACAATAAATTTTTGTTGATTGGATCTTCTTTTATTTTATGTGCAAAGCTGGTAAAATCTTTACATTTAAACGCAGTCCACGTTTTACCCATGTCGGTGCTTTTTGCAGCGTAAGTTTTGTGGTCGCCATACATGTGATTTTCGAGCGTTATGTAAACCGTATTTTTATCGAATTGCGATGGCTGAATGCTGCTAATCCAAGCTTGGTTGGCAATGCCTGTTTTGGCAATATTTTGAGAAACATTTATCCAATTTTTGCCACCATTCAGGGTGTATTGTAAATTTCCATCATCGGTTCCTGCCCAAATAATATTTTCATCTAAAGACGATTCTGCAATGGTAAAAATAGTGCAATGGTTTTCGGCAGAAGTATTATCGGCACTTAATCCACCACTTTCTTCTTGCTTTAATTTAGCTTTATCGTTGGTGGTTAAGTCGCCTGAAATTCGGTTCCATGTTCTACCTTGATCAGTTGATTTGAAAACATATTGAGCCCCTACATAAAGGTTTTTGGGATTTTTTGAGCCTAACACAATGGGTGTATTCCAATTCCATCTAAGCTTTTCTTCTTTCAGTGTTTTCTTTGGTTGAATGTTTTCGCTTTTTAATGTGGTTAAATTGATTCGAGCCATATTGCCTCCTTGATATTCGGCATACACTGTATTTCCATCTGCGTCAGGTACTGTCCAAAAACCATCTCCACCAAACAATCGATTCCAATTGGCATTGCCTACTCCACCCGGTGAAGAACTAGGTGATTCCCAACTTCCATTGTCTTGCAAACCACCATAAACATGATAAGGTTCTTTATTATCAATAGCTACATGATAAAATTGTCCAACTGGTAGGCTTTGTTGAAAAATCCAAGTAATGCCTTTATCAATGCTTAAATAAACACCTCCATCGGTTCCTAAATACATAATGTTGGTATTGACTGGGTTAATCCAAAGTGCATGCATATCGCTGTGCACCCAACCCCCATCGCCCGATGCGCCTGAAAAAGAATACCCTCCATCATCAGAATAAGCAAACGTAAATGCAGGGCGATATACTCTTTTTTCATCTTTTGAATCAATGACAATCGTGCTGAAATAAAAAGGTCGAGCTTCAATGTTAGAAGTTGCACTTTGGCTTTTCCATGTTTCACCTCCATCTTCAGAAATATATAAACCTGTTTTGGCACTTTCTACAATGGCTATTAATTTTTTTGGATTGCTTTGAGCAATATTCATGGCTATGCGTCCAAATGGTTTGGCTGGCAATCCGTTGTTAATTTCTTTCCATGTTTTTCCACCATCGATACTTTTATAAAATCCACTTCCTTCTCCACCCGAATTAAAACTAAAAGGCTGACGTCTAAATTGCCACATGGATGCAAATAATATATTCGGATTGCTAGCATCCATCAATATTTCGGCACAACCTGTTTTATTATTTTTAAATAAAATCTTTTTCCAAGTTTCTCCACCGTCTTCTGATTTAAATAATCCTCGATGTTCACTATCGTTCCACAATGGTCCTGGCACGGCCGCATACACGATGTCTGAATTGCTAGGATGTACAACAATTCTTGCTATGTGCTCGGTAGAATCTAATCCTATTTTTTTCCAATTGTCACCCCCATCGGTTGATTTATACATTCCATTGCCTATGGAAACAGAATTGCGCATATTGCTTTCACCAGTGCCTACAAAAATAGTTTTGGGATTTTTTTGATCGATGCCAATGGCTCCAATCGACTGACAATATTTATCAAAAATAGATTTGTAAGAAGTTCCTGCATTGGTCGATTTCCAAACACCACCACCTGCGGTTCCTACATAAATTGTTTTTCCTTCATCATTGTTTACACCTTCAATGGCAGAAATTCGTCCACTCATAGTGCCAGGCCCTAAAGCCCTTGCCTCCATAATTCCGAAAGTAGATGAAGTGACTTGTGCAAATGTATTTGAAAATAGAGCGACTAAAACTAGTGCAGTACATACTTGTTTTCTCATGATATTAATTTAAAAATAGTTTAAAAAAAATGGAGAATTTTATGTTAAAAATCCTCCATTTATTAGGTTAGTGTGTATAATGTTTATTTTGCCACTTTAAAAATAGATTCATCAATTACTGGATTCATTACGATACTCGTTACTTCCATTTCACCTTGATCTCCACTGGTGTTGAAAGGCATCACAAGTCCGCCTTCGATAGGTTTGTAATTGCTGTACAAACTAGTAGACTCAACTTCTTTACCATTTGCAGTAAGTTTTGAAATCGATTTAATTGTATGATAATTTGATGCATCTAAAAAGTAGGTAGTCACTTTTCCGTCTTTATCTGTCAAAGAAATTTTATAACATTCAGTTCCTTCTACTTCATCTTTTCCTAAGTCTTGTAATTTTTTACCTTTTTCTTTGTAGGTAATAAATTCATCTTGAATCCAAAGTTGATCTTGACCTGTTTTTACATCATCAGCAGTCATTGGTTCTGGCTTGGTTTGACCTTGAAAAGGCATAAATTGCCACCCATCTGCGGTAGTTAATATTTGATAACCCGTCATGCCCATCACATTTATTTCAACCTTCAATGCTTTTTTATCTACTTGCCACAAACTCAATTTCACTTCTGCACCTTGTGCTTTCATGCTCATTTCTGTTTTCATAGATTTTAATTTTTTCCAATTGTCTTCACCACCAATTGCTTTGATGTGACTTTTTACTACATCATCAATTGATTGGGCAAATGTATTGAACGACGCTGTGGTCATGGCTATTGCGAATGCTACTGTAAGTAATTTTTTCATTTTTATATTTATTTTTAAGATTATAAAACAAATTTACTAAAACATTTGAAAATAAAAAGACATTTTATGATGGAAGGAAAAATGAAAGGATAAATTGAATTCTACATCAAATTACAAATCAACGGCTAGCTGCAAGGTGACATTACGAGGTGGCGCAATCAATGCCGGTCGTTCAGAATAAACCGTATTTAATATGTTTTTTATTACGAGCGAAATTTTAGCTTGTTTTGAAAGCTGATAAGCTAAGCGAACATCCCACACAAAACTTCCTTTATTATATTTAGTTCTAAAAGCATTGACACTGCTTGGAAGTTTAGTAACACCTTCAAATAAAAGACCCGGTAAATTTTGAGTAGGTTTTGTATTTTGAAAAACGGCATCAATATTTTGCATATTTGAATTGTATAAAATAGTAGACCCTAGCACCACATTTTTGTAGGAATGTTCCATATCCATTTTAAAACTATTTCTATACCTATATTTCAAGGTTTTCGTATTGCCGCTAACATTGGCCATAGTGGCTGAATCGGGATTGAGTAATATGGGATTCATATAGGTGTAAGAAACCATGAAACGAGAACTGATTTTACCTATTTTACCTTGTGCAACCGTAGACATATCGACTCCATTAATTCTGGTATTTCCTACATTGATGGATTTAAAACCTAAATAACTAAAAGCATCTGAGACCGTTATGAAAGTTGAATCCTTAGGAATATAAAAGTTGAAATTAAACTCCATCATATTTTGATACTGCATCCAAAAAGCGGCAACGTCGACATATCCTAGCCAAGAACCAATTTTATACCCTTGCTTAACTCCTATTTCAGAGCTCCATCCGGTTTCTGATTTTAATGCTTGATTAGGAAACACTTTCGATGGGCCAAAACTGGTATTAATAAATCGCTCAGCTACAGAAGGATAGCGATACCCTTGTCCAAAAGAGGCTCTTAGAAATGTTGATTTTGAAAGCTCATAATTGAAGCCCGTTCTAAAAACAGGTTTTTTTTCTGTGGCATAAGTATCTACTTGATTCACTTCATAGCGCATGCCAACATTTAGCCAAAGCTTATTGATTTTTTTTTCGAGTTGTAAATATGGAGCTATATTATATGTATTGTGATTGCCATACAACTCCCCTACAACATTGCTATAAGAACTCAACACTCCTGAAACGATATGCAACTGATCCAAAATTTTGTTGTCGGATTGGATTTCTTTTTGATATTGATACTCTCCAAAATAGGTATCCGCAGTAGATGATTGTTGTTTTTCTGGAATGTCATTTTTACTTCTAAAAAAACGCGTTCTTAATACATGCTTGGCTCCACCTTTTGAATACAATTGAATATAGGGGTCAATATTGATTCGTTGCCCTTGATTTTTATTGACGGTAGTCGTTGAGTCATTTAATCCTCCATAGGGTTGATAAAATTTGGTGCCATTGACCGCATCGGGTTGCCAAAAAAAGAAGGTTTGACTTTTATTTAATTGAAGATTAGAATTAATTCCAACTAATAACCTAGGATTATTTTTAAATCGATAACGCAGGTTCATGTTCGCCCTACCTCTTCGCTGTAAATCACCTTGATTATATGAATCTTCACTGTACCAAGCAGACCCTAAAACAAAATCTAATTGTCCAAATTTTTGAGCATGCATAAAATACCCTCCTTGAAAACCGGGTTGTTGTTTGCCCCACCATTTCCAAGATTTGTCTTTCGGATTGCCATACATTCCATTGTAAAGCATGGCTTTGGTTTTAGGTTTATTTTTTGCAAAACCTGTTCTAAAATTCACGACGCCATTCAAGGCAGATGAACCATACAACGAAGAGGAAGCCCCTTTGATCACTTCAATTTGTTCACAATTTTCGATGGGTAAAAAATCCCATTTGGCGTCTCCAGCATCAGCCGTCATCATAGGCATATCATCCACTAAAACCAATACCCTGCTGCCAGCACCATAACTCCAACCGCTCCCTCCTCGAATATTCACTTGACTTTCTACAACAGAAACTCCAGGCACGCGTTGCAAAGCATCGGTCATATTGTTATTGGCCATATTTAAAATTTGTGCAGGTTTAATGACTTCAATAGACACAATTTCTTCCGCAGCTCGTTTTTCAAATTTACTCCCACTAATAGTTACTGTATTGAGTGCGGTTGATTTTGATTTTAAGAATATATCTATGATTTTATTTTCATTTTTACTTAGAGTAATTGATTGTTTAATTTCTTCGTAACCAGTAAACGAAAATCGTATTTGATAGGTTCCTTCATTTAATTGAAGTTGATAATTTCCATTTAAATCGGATTTTGTTCCAATAGATTTATTGGCAGAAATAGATACCCCAGTAAGTACTTCTTTCGAGTCAACATCTTTTATAACGCCAACAATTTTTGTTGTTTGTGCAACTAATTGACCACAAAAAAGCACACTGAATAATACAAATAATAGTTTTTTCATTTCAATAATTTTGTAAAAAGCAATAAATGTATATCTTTATCGAAACTTTTTATAATGAAAAAAATATTTTTACCGATTTTTTTATTGATTAGCTCAATATCTTTTGCGCAAGCACCCTGTGTGCCAGGCACATTAACTACTACAGGAAACAGTTACATTTTACCAGATGCGATAACTAATTTCAAGGAAGCATGTGTGAATGAATATTATGAACAAATAGTGTATATGAAAGTACCTAAAGATACAAGTTTAGGATTTGTATCAGCTACCATTGATTCTTTTGTAATTAGCAAAAACGTTAATGGCATGCCTGTTGGCTTAACGGTTGAAGGCGTTCCTGGCATTTTACCTGCCTCCCCATCTGATCCGAAAACAAATTTTGAGCGCATGAAAATTAAAGGCGATTCTTTAGCTTGTTTAAAAATTAGTGGGATTATTGCTACATCGAATGTACCGGGTAATTACAATTTAATTATTCCAATTAGAGCATACATGAAAATTGGTGGTTTTGTTCCTTTAGACAGTGCGATCAATTTGTCAACTTACAGCATTAATGTGAAACCTACAGGGACTTGCTTTCCAGCTTCTATTTCAAATTTAGACAAATACAGTTTTGATTTAATCGGCAATTCACCAAATCCATTTACTGGAAATACCACTATTTCTTTTCAATCAGCAGTGAATAAAAATTATGATTTAAAAATCATGAATGCAATGGGTGATGTTGTTTATTCAGAAAAAATTAAATCTCAAACAGGTATGAATTATGTAAACATTAATGGTTCACAATTTTCATCAGGTATGTACATGATTATTTTAAGCGACGACAAAAATAGATTGTCACATAAAATGCTTGTAAAATAAGTTATTTTAAAAATCAATTTAAAGGAGCATTGAAAAATGCTCCTTTTTTTATTCTAATTAAAAATCATCCATTGTTATCAATTCATTTCTGCTTTTTAAGTAAACATATATTGGACAAAATAACTTGAATCCATTCATTCAATTCAAGCAAAAACAATTTAGTTATATTTGCACAAATGATCATCAGCAAAGAACAACTTCACTCCTTCTTTAATCAATATCGAAAGTATATTTCTTTGGGATTGATAATGTCTATTTTTTTTATTGTCAGCGGACTATTTAGTATTGAAGTTGTAACTTTTAATACTATTTCAAGAACAATTTTAACAGGACTGGCAACTGGTTTTTTAATGTCATTTATCACTGAATTTTTATTGTTCAATTTAATAAAAATGAAATACGTTGTTGACTCTTCATTTATTCAATTTAAAGAAAATGAAAAACTTTTAATGCAAACCAATGCCAATCATTTTAAAGGAATAGAGGCAGTTGGTGGAATGCTGTTTATCACCAATTTAAGGGTCATCTACAAATCACATAAAGTCAATTTTCAAAATCATGAGTACGAGGTATCTATCGCAA